>JBILGV010000099.1:0-17094 GCA_044350865.1 Pseudanabaena sp.
ATCTCGTTTTATCACTTCCTTCGACTAGAACTGCTATCTATCATACATTCCATCCTCATTTATTCCTCCCATTTCACTTTTAATTACACCCCTCAAGAGGAGAAGTCGCGATCGCATATTCACTTTCTGGCAAATCAATCTGCACTTGTCGCTTAGCGATCGTATCCTGAACAGTAACTTTCCCCAATCTTGCATTACGAGGACGATAGAGCTTAATCACATCTCCTTCCACAGTAGAAATGATCCGATCAAAATCTGGAATTGCCTGACCTGAAACCGCCGCATAAAGCACATCAGGATCTAAATCAGCATCATTTTCCCATTGAATAGTCCCCAATTCAGGATTTACATATACACCCTCAAAGAAACTTCTATCTTTATAATGGCGCAAAAACACCAGTAAACTCAATCATTTTTGACAAGTCAACAACTCCCTCCATCCCATCTTCAAACTGCAAATGGAGTTTATAATCCGTAAGTGGTTTCACCGTCAAAACATCTTGTAACATAATTATTCCAAAGGTTCGATTATCTTTAAAGGTTTATTTTTAGTCGCCAGTTCCGAATTCTCTAAAAGCTCTACTTGATGTATATTCGCCCACTCGATAACCAATTTCTTTACTTTTGATGGTATTTCCCCAGCTAACAAACTTGCAGGAGAAATACGAATCAGTGCTTTTTGTTGATTGAATGATAAAGCTTTTACCTTGTCAATCACAAGTTCTTGAATGTTATCCATATAAAAATTCAGTAAGCAAAATATCAACTAAATTATAGTTTATCCCATCTTTTATGATTGATGGACGGCGATCGCCTTATTTGTAGAGGTATTGAAAAACTGAGACTTCTTAATATCAGTTTTTTCCGCACCAGACAGATAGCGATCGCTTTTTTGGGACATCTGTCCAGAGTTTCGTCAATTTGCCCTAATATTAAGAATGTAAGCAATTTATTATGGTTTTGGTGTGTCTAAGCTGCATTAGATCTCGTGTTTAAAAGTTAGAATGCAGCCGCAAACCCTCCACTATAGGCACTGGTACATATTTTAATCGTTATGCCAAAAGTTCTCGTTTCTGACCCCATCGATCAAGTTGGTATCGATATCCTCTCTCAAGTCGCCACTGTTGACGTAAAAACGACTCTCAGTCCTGAAGAACTGCTCAAAGTTCTGCCTGAATATGATGCGATCATGATCCGCTCTGGTACAAAACTTACCAAAGAAGCGATCGAAGCTGGCAAAAACCTCAAAATCATCGGTCGTGCTGGTGTTGGGGTCGATAACGTAGATGTTCCCACCGCCACCCGTATGGGGATTGTCGTGGTCAACTCGCCTGAAGGCAACACGATCGCTGCGGCTGAGCATACCCTCGCGATGATGATGTCCTTGTCTCGCTTTATTCCTGCGGCAAACGCATCACTAAAGGGTGGTAAGTGGGATCGTAAAAGCTTTACTGGCGTTGAAGTTTATAAGAAAACCCTTGGTATTCTTGGCTTAGGCAAAATTGGCTCTCACGTTGCTACAGTTGCTAAAGCTTTAGGTATGCGAATTCTCGCTTACGATCCATTCTTGACGGCGGAGCGTGCTGAAAAATTGGGCGTACATCTAGTTGAGCTAGAAATTTTATTGCGTGAAGCTGATTACATCACTTTACATTTGCCTAAAACCAAGGATACACAACACTTGATTAACGCCGATCGCATTGCAATCATGAAAGACGGCGTGAGAATTATCAACTGTGCTAGAGGCGGGATCATTGATGAAGTAGCGATCGCTGAAGCAATCAAAAGTGGCAAAATCGCAGGGATCGCCCTTGATGTATTTGAAAATGAACCCCTTGAAGATGAATCAGGTTTACGCGAACTGGGTGCAAATGTAATCTTGACCCCACACCTCGGCGCATCGACTGAAGAAGCCCAAACCAATGTGGCGGTAGATGTTGCGGAACAAATTCGGGATGTTTTGTTAGGCTTACCAGCGCGATCGGCGGTGAATATTCCTGGCTTGCGTCCTGATGTTTGGCAAAAACTCAAGCCCTACCTGCAACTTGCAGAAATGTTGGGCAATCTGGTTGGACAATTGGCGGGCGGTCGTGTCGATAACCTCAATGTCAAGCTTCAAGGCGAAATTGCTAATAGTGAAAGTCAGCCGATTGTGGTGGCTTCGCTCAAAGGCTTGCTCTCCCCTGCTTTGCGTGAACGGGTTAACTTTGTTAATGCCAGCATCGAAGCAAAAGAGCGTGGTATCCATGTAACCGAAACTCGCGATCCCTCCGTTGAAGATTACAGTGGCTCGATTCACCTGACCGCCCACGGGAGTCAAGGCGAGCAGTCGGTAACGGGTGCATTGCTTGGCAAATCTGAAATCAGGATTACCAGCATCAATGGTTTCCCGATCAACGTTGCGCCTACGCATTACATGCTCTTAACACTGCACCGCGATATGCCAGGCATCATCGGTAGAATCGGCTCATTGCTCGGTAATTTCAATGTGAATATTGCCAGTATGCAAGTCGGTCGTCGCATGGTACGAGGTGAAGCGGTGATGGTTTTGAATATTGATGATCCCCTACCTACTGGTTTAGTAGATGAAATCATTCATATTCAGGGCGTAACCGATGCTTTTGTCGTGAAGCTTTAGTCAAATACACAAGGGGCTTAAGCCCCCTTGTGTATTTGATAATTAATTAGGCGATCGCTGCAATATCCAAAAAGTTGGTGCAAAAGGAGAAACAGAAATGACGCAAACAATTTCTCGTAAGTCCTTATACGAACAGGACTTTGTCTTGTGGTTAGATATAGCGATCGCCCAATTAAGATCAGGTGACTTGCATAATCTTGATACTGAAAACTTAATAGAGGAGTTGGAAGGCTTGGCTAATAAGGACAGGCGCGAGATAAGTACAAGCCTAAAAAGACTAATCGAACATATTCTGAAACGTTGTTATGTGAATATGCCAGAATGTCATAGAGGCTGGGAAGTCACAATTGTTAACCAACGTGATGAACTAAACCAGTTACTCAAGCAGTCGCCAAGTCTTAAACGTCATTTTTTAGAAACATTTGATGATTCATTCACTACTGCTCTAAAAATGGTAAGGATTAAATACCCTGAAACATCTTTCCCTGCTAAATGGCAGTTTAACCGAGACATTGACGCAATCTTAAGCATCGATTTTTGGGAGTAGCGATCCTTAAGAGATACCCGACAATTTGGCTTAAAAAGGCGGAAGAAGATAATTTTCTTTAATTCTAAATTTTCATTAAAGGCTAAAATTATATGTCTGCTTCAAAACAGTATGTTTCTTCGGAAAAGTATCGTCAAATGTTAGTCCGTGATGGCGATCGCCGTTTTCAAGAGTGGCATGATCGTTTTCTAAATTACCAACGGGAATATCTAGAAGACTTGAATAAGCGTAGACCCAAATAATTAAAAAAAGGAGATCCTTGTTGATCTCCTTTTTTTAGTCGTTATAAACTGAATCCTCTTGAATTAACTTGAGTGCTGCTGCCAAAATTGCCTCGCGATCGCACATAGCCCCTAGTTCATCCGTCTCGTAGCGTCCCTCAAAAGCCTCCATCGATGCACTAGCGATCGCAATACCATAAGCTTCTGCTAAAGTTTCACTGAGTTCTAATTTGCTAAGATAAGTCCCCTTAGCTTTGCGTCGCTGATTTGCACGCTGAATTTGGGTTGTTGAATTATAAATTGAAAGTTCCCACGATCGCGTAGAACGGTTTTCCACCTTTTGTTTAATGAGATGAACTAACAAAATAATACTGTAGCTAAAAATTTTGTTAATCTTGTCATCCTTACTCATTTCGGTCATTTCCTCCACCAACACCATCGCCGCAGGAAGATCACCGCAAACAAGCAGTTCTTTTAAGGTTAATAATTCTTCCATAAATCTTTAACTTTATTTTATTAATTATTATAATCTCGTAAATCTTAAACTATTGATAATTTATGAATTTTTGGGAATGGTACGATCGCCAACTTGTCGCCGCTAATCAAAACGATGTGTCGGTATATGAACTCGATTGGCTGATTTTGCGTACAACTAATTTAGAAAAGCTAGATTTAAGATTGCGATCGCCAGATATCTCACAAAAAATTACCGATGAAATATTAACCAACCTCGATCGCCTCTGGCAAAAACGAATTAGCGATCGCATTCCCGTCCAGTATTTAACAGGATCGGTGACATGGCGCGATTTAGAGTTACAAGTTACGTCTGCGGTGTTAATTCCCAGACCCGAAACCGAATTAATTATTGATATTGTTGCGGAAAATTGCCAAGCTCCTATTTATCAGCAAGGAATTTGGGTTGATCTAGGCACTGGTAGCGGTGCGATCGCGATCGGCTTAGCTCAACATTTTGCCGCAACAAAATCCAAAATCCTCGCAATTGATTGCAGCCGAGCCGCCCTAGAAATTGCTAAACTTAATGCCCTTAATAATGGTCAAAAAATCGATTTTCATCATGGTAATTGGTTTGAACCATTAGCTAAACTTAATCTAGAAAATAAGCTCACAGGGTTAGTTTCTAATCCTCCCTATATTCCCAGTATTGAGGTTTTAAACTTACAGCAAGAAGTGACAAACCATGAGCCACATTTAGCTCTTGATGGCGGTAATGATGGACTTGATGCAATTCATGAATTGGTAAATACCGCACCAACATATTTAATTTCAGGCGGTTTTTGGATTATCGAAATGATGGCAGGTCAAGCAGAAATAGTGCGATCGCTATTAATAGCCAATGGCAACTACACCAATATCCGCATTCATCAAGATTATGCAGGAATTGAGAGATTTATCTCTGCACAAAGACAACTGTTAAAATAAGTGTATTTATAAAAATATTCAAAAAACATCTAGAAAACTATTTAAGGAATTTGGAAAAAACTTCAGTAATGTGACCAGAAAATAGATCTATACCCAGTGCCGATTTAATCAGATATGCAACTAAAATTGTAACGGCACTAATCAATAAACTCATCGCAATAACTAATAATATTGCCACAACCACATTAGCAAATTTAGTAATTCCACTGGACGAATATTGTCTTTGTTGCCTACGATTATCTTTTCCAACTAATAACACTACAAAGTAACGCACAACTATCAAATCCACAAGAAAGCGTAAATCGATTAATTTAGGTGATGGACGAGGGATTGCTAAATCAATTGTAGATTTAATAGAATTCTTATCTTCTTCGGTTAATTTATCTAATACATCTAACGGAATTTGACCCATATAATAGTCAGCACTTCTATTATTATAGTTTGTATAATTGGGATCGTTTCTATTCATTATTTATGTTGATTCCATAGACATTTAATTATTTAATCGTTGTGTAGTGATATACACTCCATCCCAAGATCATTGCTCCCCACACAATAGTTAACAATCCATAGGTAGATTTCTTTCCATCCAGCTTCAGTTTGTGCATACTTTTTCGAGCAAATGCTAATAGAAATACAATAGTAATAGATAACGTCCAACATAGTAGCAATAATGACGCTACAGTTTGTGGTGTGATTTTATCTAAACTAATTGGTTTAGACCACAAAAAGACACTACCCCAAAAACACAAACATATCCATGCGATCGCTAAGGCAATTGAGGCTGTTCCTGTCTGTGCTAATCGCAAAGTAATTAAGGCTGTTCCAATGAGGATAAACCGATTAACATCATAGGCAGCAAGGAGATAGCCCCCAACGGTATAACCTAGAAATAAGATCAGGAGATAAATAATTGCATCATAGGAGATATCTCTAAATTTCATACAAGTTTCCCGATTTATAAAAAGTTAATAGACCTGTGAGTCAGTAAGAATAGAAGTCACAGGAATTTCAACGCTGGATGCAAAACTGTCTAACCTCTCATCTGTCCATTTTTCAATCATTTATTCTGCTCCTAGTAACTGATTAAATCTAGTAAGTTAAAAACTAACGAACTTGATAGTAAGCTACATCAGAAATTACAGGGATTTTGTCAGCGTATTTACCGCGTATACATTCAAAAACTGAGTATAAGAATGCAGCAGTTATCCCTAAAAAAGTAACGCTTGAGATGATTTGCAGTACAAATGTTAAAACTGTAAGTTGACCTAAAATCACAATTAAAATTTGGGCGATCGCACCTACAAGAGCAACAACAATATCTAATAATATTGCTTGCATCGTGTTAAATCGGACAAAGTGGTTTACTTTGTAGCTTCTAATCACAAATATAAACAAACAAAACCAAACAACAAACCGAATCGAAATAAAGTCTATAATCGGGATTGTGAGAATTTGATTTACTTTCAAAATTGGGAAAAATATGATTATTAGAACAGGGAACTGCTGGAATAAAAATCCTCCAAACATAAGTACTGCGGTAATAGGCAGGAGATAAGTTAAACTGGCGTATAGCCTATCCAAGTAATTGACTGAAGCACGTCTAGTCATAAGTTGATTGATATTTTTAAATTTGGTTCTCGAAAAGAATCTATTAGTTATTGATCACATTGAAAGGTTGCTGCTTGAGAAAGAGTGGGAATATCTGAATATTCACCCTTGATGTTTTGATAAATAGCATAGCCAGCTAATAACATCGTACCGATAAATATTGTATTGCTAAGAATTGCGGCAATGGGCAATGGCAAATAGTTGCTTGATAACTGACCAAGTAATTGCAGAAATAGTTGAGCAATAAACAATACAATTTGCATTAGCAGAGCTTGCATGGTATTAAAACGAATAAAATGCGGTACACGCGCATCTTTGACTACCAAGAAATACAACCCTATAAACACAAAAAATTCACCCGTAAGCCCCAGTACTGGCACTAGGGGAAATGCTAAGACATTGGCATATAGCCAAATTAAAGGAATGAACGGAAAAACACTGGCGGGAATCTGCTGAAATAAATCGGTTCCATAAATCACCCCAGCCGCCATTGGCAGTAAGTACGGCAGGCAACTATAAAATCGGTGCAAAGGTGTTACGGTTTGTTGCCACGTCATAGAGACTTCCTTGGGGTTTGCGCCATTTAATCGATTAATATAGTCTTGATTTTAGCCTAAAGTACATTACTTCGTATCCGAGTGAATCCAGTAGGTTCAGTTGATTAAATTTGCCATAACCTAATGAAATAAATGTGAGAGGATCTAACCATGAGTAGTTTGACGGGTCGATCAGGTAAATCAAATATCACAAATAATCAGTTAATTACGCAGTTAATTACTCGGTTAATTATTCCGTTAATCACTTCTCCTCAGTTTGGGCTTTTGTTCTCAGTATTTATATTTGCCACGGCGATCGCCTCATCAGTCCCAAGCCTTGCGGCAAATCCGATTAATTCAAGCAAGCAGTCTGAAGATCTATTAACAGCAAAAAATAAGCAAACACCGCCCACTGAATCGCCCACTAATACCGAAGTTCTAATTCCCATCAAGCAGATTTTGGTTGTTGGTAGTTCAATTTTGACCACGGACGAAATTGAACAAATTACTAAACCCAATATTAATAAGTCATTAACTTTTAATCAGTTGCGTGAAGTTGCTGACCAAATAACGCAGATTTATCAGGAGCGTAATTACATCACTTCGCGGGCAATTATTGAAACTCAAGACATCAAAAATGGCATCGTCACGATCAAGGTATTGGAAGGCTCGCTGGAACGGATCGAAATCAAAAGAACGGGCAATGAGCGTGGTCGATTAAATGATGACTATTTGAGAAGTCGGGTAGAGATCGCCACCGCTCCACCCCTCAACTTTACAAACCTTGAAGATCAGCTACAGCTTTTACGCTCTGATCCTTTATTTTCAGACATCAGAGCTAACTTGATTTCAGGCTCTAAACCCGACCAGAGTGTCTTAAGAATCACCTTTACTGAAGCAAAAACCTTGAGTACGCGCCTGTTTACCGATAACTATGGCAATGTATCTTCAGGAATCTATCGCGCTGGCGCAACTTTGCAAGAGGCAAATCTCACGGGGATTGGCGATTTCGCTTCGGTTAGCTATGTGCGATCGCAAAGCTCTAATGCCTATAGTTTAGGCTACCAATACCCGCTCAATCCTATGGGTGGCACATTGAGTTTTGGCGCTTCCCTTGGTGATAGTCGCGTCAGCCAACCTGAATTTGCCAATTTGAATATCACTACAGATTCCCAAGTCTATGATCTGAGCTATCGTCAGCCGATCATGCGATCGCCCCGTGAAGAGTTAGCACTAGGAGTTGGCATCTCCTTTGAAAATAGTAGTTCTTCGATTAATGGCAATTCTTTCAACTTTCAAGGCTCAGACCCCAACAATACCGATGGGCGATCGCAAGCCAGAGTATTACGACTGACGCAAGAATATATTAACCGCGATACGACAGGTGCATGGGCTTTTCGTTCCGCCTTTAGTGCGGGATTAAATTTATTAGGCGCTACGATCCGCAATGATAGCTCGCCCGATGGTCGATTTTTGTATTGGACTGGTCAGGCTTTGCGAGTGCAACGTTTAGGTAATGATCGCGATACCCTTGCATTTTTTCGTTTGAATATGCAGCTAACAGGCGATCGCCTCTTGTCACTTAATCGCTTTAGCGTCGGCGGTCCTCAGTCAATACGCGGCTATAGACAAAATCAAAATACTGGGGATGCGGGTATTCAAGGCTCGGTGGAGTTGCAACTTCCTGTCTTACGCAATGACGATGGTGAAGCGATCGTGAAGCTACTGCCGTTTGTGGAAGCGGGAACAGTTTGGAATAATCGCACGACTAATCCCAGCCCTCAACCCCTATTCAGCCTTGGGCTAGGCGCTCAATACCAACCATTTCGCAATTTAACCTTGCGTTTAGATTATGGGCTGCCCCTTGTAAATGCCAATAACTCTGGCACTAACCTCCAAGATTCAGGATTGTATTTCTCGGTCAATGGTAATTTTTAGCCACCGTACAGCAATTGCCGAGCAAACGAACTAATTCGCGAGGCTTTTGTTATGCTTACCGACAAGAAAAATGAGGAATAGAGAGTAAGTATAATTTCTAGTTGCTACAACTTGAAGCGATCGCCCGATTGCGTCCTTGATCCTTTGCTGTATATAGAGCTTTGTCGGCATAGGAAATTAGAGATTCGGGATTTTGTCCCGATATAGGAATTAGGCTTGCTACGCCCATGCTCAGTGTGACGTAATTGTTCACATAGGTTTCATGAGGAATGGCGAGATCGGCGATCGCCGTCTGCACTGCATCAGCAATTTTTAACGCTCCTTCCGTATCTGTATTGCAAAGAACGATCACAAACTCTTCGCCTCCATACCTTGCCGTTAAATCAGTTGGACGTTTTGGAGTTTGGGCGATCACCTGTGCAACTTGAATTAAGCAATCATCACCGCCTTGATGTCCATAACTATCGTTGTAACGCTTGAAATAGTCGATATCCATCAGAATTAGTGCCAAAGGTCTTTGTTCGCGCTGATGACGCTGCCACTCGATCTCTAAATAATTATTAAAGCGGCGACGGTTCGCAATGTGAGTCAAACCATCTAAATTAACTAGTGACTCCAATTGACGGTTCGCAATCATTAGCTCATTGGTACGCTCTTCCACTCGATGTTCTAAGGTTTCAAATGATTCTTTTAACTGAATTGCCATACCATGAAATGAGTCAAACAGCGTATTTACTTCCGTAATACTTTGCGATTCCAGTATCTGTTGGGTTTGGTTTTCTACCACGACAGAATTTTGCCAATCACCCTTGGCGATCGCTTGACTAGCTTTAGCTAAACGCAAAATCGGATGGGTAATCCATCGAGTCGTCATAATTCCCAGTCCCGTAGCAATCAGCAAAGTAATTACAGAGATTAATATCGTCAACCTAAAATTGGCTTGAATTTCTCCCATAAAGTCGGTATCAGGAATCACGACCACTACTAGCCAATCTAAGTCACGGCGATCTTGGTAAGGCGTGACTCGCACAAACAGCGTTTTTCCTTGAAATGGAACTTGTAAATGGAGATAATTAGGAACTTGATGAAAATCGCCATATTTCGCTTGTAAATAAGTGGCGATCGCCCTTGTTTGCGGATCTTGGCTTTGAGTGGCAGATAGGCGGGTTAAAGCTCCTTGCTCGTTTTTTAAAAATGGAGTTTCCAGAGTTGATGTCGCAACTATATTTCCAGAATGTTCAATGATAAAAGTTTTTCCCGAAGGAGAGAAATTGAGGTTATTTAAAAATGTGCCGATGCCATCCAAAATGATGCCACTGCTAAAAACTCCTTGCAGTTCGACTTTATCATTGTCTTTACTATTGTAAATTGGCGCGATCGCATCAAGTCCGAAGGTATTTGGCACTTTATAAACAAAAATTGGTGACCAAGTTTGTTTCTTCGCCTTTTTTGCGGCAATATACCAATCAGTTGACTTCACATCCGATGAAATCCCATAGACAAATTTTCGACCTCTTCCTTGATTATCAACTAGGTAATATTTACGTTTGTTAACATCTGTTAGATTCACTTCACCTAATACTAATGTACCTTGCTGTAAGGTTTCGTCAGAAAGCTTTTCAGCTTTTTCAACTATTTCCTTACTCAGCAGTCGGAAATAGCCGATAAATTCTCCCCGTTCGTTGGCGAAGTAGGTAGATGAAAGATTAGGCGACAAATTCATTTGCTGCCAAAGTTGCGATCGCACCTGTTCGAGGTTATCGATTTTGAGCGCCCCCTGCTCGAAAGCACTGTGATTAATAGCTACAGCTTGTTGCTGGATTTGCAAAGTATTATCCAGATGATCGCGTACCCTTTTGGTGGTCTGTTCCATCATCCGATCTGCCATGCTGTTAACTGCTTCCTGCCCATTACGATAGGAAGAATACCCCACGATCCCCACTGCTCCCACAATTTGCAAGACAAAGGGAACGATTAATACTAATCGGAGGGGGATTTGTGGAATTTTATGTGACTTTGTGGAGCGATCGCTAATCAACTAGGTTTCACTGGAAAATTTTGGCTCGAAAATTTACTCGATATTACTTCAAAACCTAGCGCTTCATAAAAGGCGATCGCAATAAAACTCGCGCGAGCCAATGTTAAAACAATGTTAAGAAGATTTACGTTCTCCAGCCACTAAGGTTAAGAAATGTAAAGCAATGTAAACAAATCAGTTTCAAATTATTGCATTTATAGCCGAAAATCAACCACTACAAGCTCTGTTTGGTATTAAATAGTGAATAGGTATAAATCTTTAGTTGCTAATTGTTGCGTCACATTATTTACGCTGTACAACAGTTTGAGCAACAAATAAAAAACAAAATATCCAAAACCCCTAAAAATCAGGACTTTAATTTAAGGAGACTGCATGTTCACTTCTGCGCCACCGATCGCATCATTATCAAGTAGACGTATCATTCCCGAAAATCTACAGGGTCGGGTCTTAATGAAGTTGGTCTATGTAGTGCTTGAACCTCAATATCAGAGCGCTATGTCGGCGGCTGTAAAGTCAATTAATAAAAACAATCCCAACCTTGCGATCGAGGTGAGTGGCTATCTAATTGAGGATATTCGGAGTCCCGAAAATTATGAGGAATTCAAAGAGGACATTGCTAATGCAGATATTTTCATCGCATCGCTGATCTTTATTGATGATCTTGCGACTAAGATCGCTCTCGCCGTAGCTCCCCATCGCGATCGCTTATCCGCCTGTGTGGTATTCCCATCGATGCCAGAGGTGATGCGCCTCAACAAGATGGGTAGCTTCAGCATGGAAAATCTGGGACAGTCCAAGAGTGCGATCGCGCAGTTTATGCGGAAGCGCAAAGAAAAATCGGGGAGTTCTTTTCAGGACAGTATGCTCAAGGTGGTTCAGACCTTGCCGAAGATTCTCAAATATATGCCGATGGACAAGGCGCAGGATGCTCGCAACTTTATGTTGAGCTTCCAATATTGGCTCGGTGGCTCGACCGAAAATCTCGAAAATTTCTTGTTGATGCTTGCCCAAAATTATTTGCCAAGTGTCAAAGCAAGAGCTAAAGAAACTGGTTCAGCAAATCTGATCATTAAAGATCCTGTCACATACTTGGAAAAGGGGCTTTGGCATCCACTCGCGCCAAAGATGTTTGAGACTACGACCGATTATTTAAACTGGTTTAACGCTCGCGAAGATATTTCTGATGACATGAAAGATCCCCTCGCGCCATGCGTGGGTCTATTGATGGCAAGAACTCACCTTGTCACAGGTGATGACGCGCATTATGTGGCGATGGTGCAAGAATTGGAATCTCTTGGGGCGCGAGTAATTTCTGTATTCAACGGGGGCTTGGATTTCTCCAATGCAGTTGAAGAATATTTTTATGATCCTAAACAAAAGGATCGGGCGATCGTCGATAGCGTGGTTTCGCTTACAGGCTTCGCTTTAGTTGGGGGACCAGCCAAGCAAGATCACCCCAAGGCAATCAAAGCCCTCGAAAAGCTGAATCGTCCCTACATGGTGGCTCTACCTCTTGTATTCCAAACTACTGAAGAATGGCAAGATAGCGATCTCGGTTTGCATCCTGTCCAAGTTGCTTTGCAAGTTGCCTTACCAGAACTTGACGGCGGACTCGATCCAATTGTGCTTTCAGGTCGCGATAGCATGACTGGTAGATCTCACGCGATCGGCGATCGCTTAGAAACCATCGCTAACCGTGCGATCAAATGGGCAAACCTCCGCCGTAAGCCTCGTCATGAGAAGAAACTCGCGATCACGATCTTCAGTTTCCCTCCTGATAAGGGCAATATTGGAACGGCTGCTTATTTGGATGTATTCTCTTCCATTCATAAAGTTGCGGAAGCCCTTGGCAACAATGGCTATGATGTCCAAGGCTTGCCCAAGACATCCCACGACATGATGGAAGATATCTTGCATAATCCTGAAGCAATGGTCGGCAGCCCCGAATTGAATGTTGCTTACAAGATGTCGGTTCCTGAATATGAAGCAAATACTCCCTACGTCGATCGCATTATCGAACAGTGGGGAGCCGCCCCTGGACATCTGAATTCCGATGGACAGAACTTGCTGATTTACGGTAAGCAATATGGGAATCTATTTGTTGGTGTGCAGCCAACCTTTGGTTATGAAGGCGATCCGATGCGTTTGCTGTTTAGTAAATCTGCATCTCCGCACCACGGATTTGTCGCTTATTACACCTATCTCAACCATATCTGGGGAGCCGATGCTGTCCTCCACTTCGGTACTCATGGCTCGATGGAATTCATGCCAGGTAAGCAAGTCGGGATGTCGGGCGAATGTTTCCCTGACAGCTTGATTGGGGCATTACCAAACATCTATTACTACGCGGTTAACAATCCATCAGAAGCGACGATCGCTAAACGACGGGGTTATGCCACAATCATCAGCTATATCACTCCCGCTCCTGAAAATGCAGGCTTGAGCCGTAATTTGCAAGAACTGAGCGAACTGATTGCTTCTTACAAGGATTTGCGGACAGGTAGTCGCGGTATCCAAATCACCAATACGATTATGGATAAAGTCCGCTTAGTGAATCTGGATAAGGATGTGCAACTTCCCGATCAAGATGCCAAAGAGATGGATTTAGAAGGACGCGATAACGTCATCGGTCAGGTTTATAACAAGCTGATGGAAATCGAATCGCGAGTTCTGCCCTGTGGTTTACACATTGTCGGAGAACCTCCGAAAGTGGAAGATGTCACCGATGTTTTGACCAGTATCGCCAGCTTCGATCGCCCCGAAGACAATATGAAGTCTTTGTTGCGGATCATGTGTGAAGCGATTAATCGCGATATCGAAGCACTTTACAAGTCCAGCGACAAGGGCATTTACGCTGATGTGGAATTGTTGTCTGGTATCAGGGCGATCGCTAACAAAGCCGTTGGCGCATTGGTGAAAGCGAAAGCCGATGATGATGGCAAAGTTTCCAAACTCTCGGTTCTCAACTTCTTTAAAATGGGCAAAACCGAACCTTGGATCGAAGTTTTCCAAGAGAATGGTTATGCAAATATCAATAAAGACGATATCAAGCCTCTATTTGAGTTCCTAGAGTTCTGTCTCAAACAAATTGTTGCCGACAATGAACTTGGCGGTCTAATTCGCGCCCTTGAAGGTGACTATATTCTGCCTAGCCCTGGAGGAGATCCAATCCGCAATCCCCTAGTGCTGCCCACTGGCAAGAATATGCACGCTCTCGATCCTAACTCGATCCCCACGAGCGCCGCAGTCCAAGCCGCGAAAACCGTAGTCGATCGCCTGTTAGAGCGTCAGCGTCAAGACAACAACGGTGTCTATCCCGAAACTATCGCGGTCGTCCTCTGGGGAACCGACAACATCAAGACCTACGGCGAATCCCTCGCTCAAGTTCTCTGCATGATCGGCGTGAAGCCCATGCCCGATGCCCTCGGTCGCATCAATCGTTTAGAGCTAACACCTCTCGAAGAACTGGGTAGACCCCGCGTTGATGTGGTCGTCAACTGCTCAGGCGTATTCCGTGATTTGTTCGTTAATCAAATGGACTTAATCGATCGCGCCGTGCGTATGGCAGCCGAAGCCGATGAGCCTTTGGAAATGAACTTTGTCCGCAAACATGCGATCGCCCAAGCAGAGGAATTTGGCTTAACCATCAATCAAGCTGCCACTCGCGTATTCAGTAACTCATCAGGTTCCTATTCCTCTAATGTTAACCTTGCTGTGGAAAACAGTACTTGGGAAAACGAAGAAGAATTGCAACAGATGTATCTATCGCGCAAGTCCTTCGCCTTTGGTGGCAATGTCAGCAACACCCAACAGCGTCAGATTTATGAAGCATCGTTGAAGACCGTTGACATGACATTCCAAAACCTTGATTCCTCAGAAATCAGTCTCACCGATGTCTCCCACTACTTCGATTCTGATCCCACGAAGCTCGTTGGCAGTCTCCGTAAAGATGGCAAAAAACCTGCCTCTTTTGTCGCTGATACCACCACTGCTAATGCTCAAGTTCGCACCCTGACCGAGACAGTCCGCCTCGATACCCGCACCAAGATTCTCAATCCTAAATGGTATGAGGGAATGCTCAAAAGTGGTTATGAAGGTGTGCGCGAAATCTCCAAGCGCCTTGTGAATACAATGGGCTGGTCAGCAACGGCTGGAGCAGTGGATAACTGGGTTTATGAAGATGTCAATGATGTCTATGTGAACGATAAAGAGATGTGCGATCGGCTCAAAAATCTCAACCCCAATTCGTTCCGTAAGATTGTCGGTACTCTTTTAGAAGTCAATGGTCGCGGCTATTGGGAAACCAGTGAAGAGAATCTTGATAGACTTCGTGAGCTATATCAAGAACTCGAAGACCGCATTGAAGGTGTAGAGTAAAAATAAAAAAGGCGGCGCAATGCGTCGCCTTTTTTTATAGGGAAAATTACCGTTGGTATAATGTTAAATGAGTTATGTGTATATGCCATGAATACATTAGACAAATTAGAGCTACTTAATGCAAATTGCAGCGATCGCAACGAGTTAGATCGAATTCTGAGTCAATTACTCAGTGTAATGTTAAATCGTCATCGACAGAAATTAGTTGTTTATGACCGTGATATTAGTAAGTTTGAACAGAACTATAGGCTCAATTCTAATCAGTTTCAAGAACAATTTGAATCAGGAGCATTAGGGGATGAAATGGATCTGTTTGAGTGGTTTAGTTTATGTGAGTTGCGAAAGGATCTCTTGGTTAAGATTAGTAAGCTAGAGCAAGCATTGTGATGATTGCCGAAGATTATCTAGCTTTAATAAAGTCGTTGATTGCTCTTTGCCCAGCAGTGAAAAGGTTTAATATTCTTAGAGAAGAGGCACAGGGCGATAAAGGTTTATGGCGTTATCGGTTGACTTTACACGATGATAGCTTTTTAGAAATGTTTGAGTTTTTTGAAATTCAATCAGATCAGGTTGAGGTGATTAAATACAGTTTTCATTGGCAAAGTGACGATGGGAAATTCATTAAACGTTGGGATAATGCAGCTCACCATCCTGAAATTGAAACTTATCCTCATCATTTACATGAAGGTGCTGAAGATTTTGTATTGCCATATCAGCCAGTTAAGTTTGAGGAGATTCTGCAAATCGTTACAGTTAATCTATAAAATTATAGATGCGAAATAGATAATATTAGGAAATTATCATGACAATTCGTGAACTTGTTATTGAAATGAAGTTACTAGAGCGCCGTTTGACACTCTATGAGGAAAAATATGGAGTGTTGAGCGAGGATTTTTATACGGCGCTGATGTCTGGTAGTTTGGCTGAATATGATGAGTATGATGAAACTCGTACCGATTTTAGTCGATGGAAAGGTATTTATGAGACATGGCGGCGGCGAAAGAATTCATATACTGACCAGCTAAAGGTAAGTATTTTCTCGGAAATGTTGCAGTTTCAGCCAACTTACTAGTATATGAACAACTCACAATCTGCTTTAAGTTCTCTGGCTGAATATAGCGAGTTTGTATCACAGCTTCTGAATCGGGCTAATGTTATTCGCTCTACACTGGTGATTTGGTCAAATAGTCCATATACAGGGACTGCCGAAGGTGAGGTGTTTTTTACAGGCAATATTCGATTGCGAATGAGAGAAGAGTTAGATTTTGATGCAGCTTTAATTTCATCGTATGGCTATGAGGTTTATCGTGGCAATGAAAGGCTATATTGGTATGATGATTTTCCCCATCCACAAGATATGTCTCTTGCTTCAACTTTTCCGCATCACAAGCATATCCCACCTGAAATAAGGCGTAATCGAATTCCAGCACCAGATCTCAGCTTTACATATCCCAATTTACCTTTTTTGCTTCAAGAGATTAATTTGTTGATAAATAATGAATGATTGATTGTGGACTGCGATCGCTTATTCCAATTTCCTTGATTTCAATAAAAAATTGTCTAATTATAGGGCTTTAAAATATTATGAGTAGGTTTGAGGGAAATATTGCTGGTAAACATATAACCCACATTCCGCTCGTAATGGAAGGTAAAAAATAATTAAGAAACAGGTACAGGGAGAAGATAGTAGCGTTGGCAGGCGGGAGAGAAGAAATTTAAAATGCGAAGGCGAAGATCTGACAAATTAA
>JBILGV010000100.1:0-16894 GCA_044350865.1 Pseudanabaena sp.
AATCAAAACTAAAAATACTGACAGACTATCAACACGCATTAGCATCAACTCAACTGGTTATGCACATATTACTCGTCTTGCAACTCAAAAAGTTTATCTTACTACAATGGCATTAATTAGCCGATGGTACGATAAAGATCTTGTCCAAGAATTTATTCGTCAGTCAACTAAGGCAGGGACAGAAGAAGGTACTTCATTAGGTGACATAGTTGAATCTAATGCCGTTTCAATTTTTGAAGCTTACTTAGATAGATCTAGGGTTCTAGAAGATCAACTTCTATCAGAGACATTTTATACACAGCCTTGGGTTCAAGAAACACTGTCACGAGAGAACTCATGGGATTCTAGCCCATCCTCAAGAGAGCAATCCAAGAAAAAATATGTAGATCAAGAGAACTCAAAGATTGAGCAACTAATTCTTGATGTCATACCTCAGCCTGAAGTTCTGCCACGCTTATCACGGAGTTTAAAGCTACACTCAGGTGTTTGGGTTCCTAGAATTCTCTGGGCACTTGAATATGCACGTATAAATAGACTGGGTTCATTGACTGCCGCACAAATTGCGAAGCTTCTTACAGATGAGGGAGATGTAGATGTACCAAATACAAATGTGGCGCGTGCATTTCGAGATTTTAGAGAGAATCCAGAAATCATGGTTTACTTTGTCCGTCATGGCAAACGCTACTCAATAACTAAACAAGGGACTGATACCATACGGAGCTGCATTCAGTTGGAGCATAGTGATAATAAAGAAATATGAGATTACATAATTAAAAATTGCCAATACAATTAGCAGTTTTTGAGAAGCGCTCATGCGATCGCTTGAGTCATTAGATTTAACTCCACAGATTAAACTAATGGGATTTCTACAGGATTTATTTAGCTAAATATAGCATTTGTCTGAACTAATGCTCATCCCAATCGAGCTATTGCAAAACTGCACTTTTATACTTTTCTATCAGCGCTTAGCGCTGTAGGCTAAACTATGGTGTATTTGGATTTAGGGTAAATATCGTGTCACAACGTACAGCAAGGCAATGGATTATTAACGGTGTCTTAATCGTAGTCACATTATCGTTTATGGGCATATCGATCGCCCCACTGATTGGTGGTTTATTTGCCCCACCTGCTCAACAGGCTGCGAAGGATTCTAGTCAAAATACATCGGAGCAAGAGCGACTCAAAAATCAGATCGAGGGCTTTGAGGCGGTCTTAAAAAGTGACCCTAAAAACCAAACTGCACTTAGAGGTTTAGTCGATCTCAGAAATCAACTCGGTAATACTAAGGCAACCGTTGAGCCATTACAAACCCTTGCCGAAGCCTATCCTGATCAACCTGAATATCGGATGATTTTAGCCAAGACTTTTCTGCAACTCAAAGATCCCAAAAGTGCGGCTGCGGAATATCGCAAAATTTTAACGACCAAACCAGGTTATATTCCTGCATTGCAAAGCGTGGTCGGTATGGAATTAGCGGATAAGCGTCCCGAAGCAGCGATCGGTATTTTGCAAGATACGCTCAAGACTGCGGAAACGGCTAATAAAATTCAAGCCAATGCTGTTGATACTGGGTCTGTGCGTTGGATTTTAGGCGAAGTTTATCGTCAACAAAATCGTCTTGATGAGGCGATCGCCACTTTTGACGAGATGATTAAAAATAACTCGAAGGATTTTCGTCCCTATATTGGCAAGGGGCAACTGAAGCAGGTACAAGGTAAAGAAGATGAAGCCAAAAAACTTTTTGATAAAGGATTAGAGCTAGCTCCCGCCGAATTTAAAGATGAAGTAAAACGTCTCGCTGCTCTTACTCCTCAAAAACAACCCTTCACAAATTCGACCTCAGCACCTAGCAAAGAACCTAGCGCTGCACCTGAAACTCCTAAAAAACAATAAAAAACGTAGGGGCAATTCATGAATTGCCCCTACGTTTTTGTGCTGAAAACTGCTATAAAGCGCCGCTTTTTTATTGAAGCGATTCACCGATCGCAATTCTTGCACCATTGACAAAATCCCAACCCGATTGCAGTTTTTTACCTGCGGGTTGCACTTCTTGAATTAGTAATAAGCCTTTACCTGTCTGCACCACAAATCCTTTGCCTTTGCGAATCTCAATCACCTGCCCTACATTTTCCAAATTTACGGACTCAATTAATTCCGTAACTACTTCTGTTTTAGTGATCTTTAATCTTTGCCCACGAAAATCTGTGTAGCAATTGGGATAGAAAGCACGAATCCGATTATGTAAAGCGATCGCTTCCATAGCCCAATCAAGTTCCCAATCTTCGCGCCCGATCATTGGTGAATAGCAAGAGCGGGAGTCATCTTGAGGTTCAGGTGTAATCGTTTCTAAGCGGCGCAATGTATCAATTAACAAATCTGCGCCAAGATTTGCCAGCTTGACGCTCAAAGTGTCGGTATTATCTTCTGGCAAAATCTCTAACTCGGTTTTTAATAACATCGCGCCCGTATCAATACCTGTATCCATTTGCATGGTTGTAATCCCAGTTTTACTTTCCCCATTAGCGATCGCCCATTGGATTGGCGCTGCACCACGATATTTGGGCAAGAGGGAACCATGTACATTGATGCAGCCATATTTCGGCATATTCAAGATTTTTTTGGAGAGAATCTGTCCATAGGCGACAACGACAAACACATCAGCAGCGAGGTCGGCTAGTTCAGTTAGTACGGCTTGATCTTTTTTGAGGCGATCGCTTTGCCAGATTTTAAGCTCAGGATTGTTGGCGATCGCGGCAGCTTTGACGGGCGGCGGACTAACTTGATTACCGCGCCCACGCCTTGTGTCTGGCTGTGAGACTACACCCACAACTTCAAAATCTGGTTCTGCTAATAATTTTTCTAAGGTGGGAACAGCAAATTCAGGAGTTCCGAAGAAGATAACGCGCATATATTTTTGAATGATTGACAAATTAATTAGAAAAAGAAATGCTTAAGAGCATTCCAAACTGCTGTGTAGAAGTTACCTTCTCGCGGACGGAATAGCTCAAATTGGGAGCCGAAAGAACCAAAGAATGGTCGTAATGTCCAAGCCATTTGACTACCAACAAAAGCATAGAGTCCCAACCAAAATTTTAAAATTGATACACGGATTTTGTAGTTTTTATATTCTGAAGTCTCGGCTCTAATTAAAGCATCATCTAAGGGCAGAAGCTCAATCTTAGGTAAAAGAACTTGATAAAGAAAATAAACTCCAATAATTCCTGTCAGTGTGAATATGGCAACATTTAACAATAAGAAGAAAAAGAAGTTATCAGTTGTCACTAAAAAGAACAAGGTAACTGGCGCAAATCCAAATAGCAAGGTACTGGTAATAGTCACAGCACAAAGTAAGATGGCTGTATATTGTCCTAAACGAGTTTTTGCCCCGAAATATACATTAAAGAAATATAGTGCGGGTAAGCAGATGGCAAGGGTAATCAGAAACAATAATGGTAATTTTGCGGCTGAAGATAAAACTTGCATCCAAGAACTAGTGGCTCCGATTAAGCCACCATAAATTGCTAAAAATATGGAGCTACAAACTAATAAGCCCCAAATTTTAGTATTAATTTTAATCCCGTCATAGATTTCTTGGATAAACTTATCGCGATCGCTAAGTAAATCAATAAGAACTGAGAAAAATGACATATTTTTTTAGGAAAATAATTTGGCGGGATAAAGTGTGACTTGCGAATTTCTAAACTATGATTTTGACATTAACAAATTCCAAAGGTTCCCTATGATCAATCGTTAGCGATCGCTAGATCGATCTGCATCAATAACAGTCCATAGAAAAGTTTTGATTTCATAAGGTTTAAATATAATTTGCAAATCATTAATATTATTTGACAACTGTGAAAGCCTAATATTTTTATTTTCCATTAAATCACATTCCCAAATATTTTCCGCCAACAACAGACTCGATGCAATCTCAATATTGGTTTCGGTGATTTTGCCATGAGCTTCATAGAAACGCATGATCCAGCCTGTTTGATCCTGCGATCGCTTAAAGGCGGAGAGAATAATATTGGGCGCAGAAATTTGCAAAAAGCTTTGTTGAATGTTTGGATGAATATTTGGAATTGGTGAAGTTTGAAGAATAATTGGATTGTTTAATTCCTGACCAAGTTGAACGATATTCGCCTCGCGCCAATCACCTTGATGGGGAACTAAGCGATAGGTAAACTCATGGTCGCCGCGATCGCTATTTGGACAGGGCCAGTTTGGCGATCGCAGTAATGTCAAGCGCAAGCAGTCGGGCTTGGCATCATAGCCATATTTACTGTCATTGAGAATCGCTAAACCAAAATTCTCCAAAGAATTTTCCAAAGAATTCTCTGAAAAAATATCCGCCCAATATTGAGCGGGAACTTCCCATTTTGCTTTTTCTGTCGCTGTTTCGCATAATGTACTGCGCTGAATTGTTCCCATTGGGATTTCATAGGTAGCGTAGGGCGATCGCCAATTGACAGGAAAAGCAACTTTCACTAATACATATTCTTCTTGCCAATCGACTTGATTATGAACGGTAATAAATGCTTCAAAAGCTGTTAATTTAATCTCTTGTGTGAAAGTAGAATTACGGAATTTTTGGACGATACGAATAGATACGAATAAACTAGAATTTTCAACAATTGCAATTGATCCAAGGGTCGTAGCTTCTAGCTTTTTGTTCTCATAATCAGGATCAATATTCCATGCATCCCAATATTGTCCTTTGTCTTCAAAAAACTGTAATTCACTTGGAGATTGGAATATATTAGTTTGCGATCGCTTATGAAATATCTGAGCAATCGCCCCAGTTTTAGCATCAATTTCAACTTTAATATATTGATTTTCTAGGCAAAATTCTTGCTCGTTATCAGTAACTTCTAAAAATGTGTCTGTATCAGTGATTGCTACAGAATTGAGATCGACAAATCCTAAACTAGGAACATTTTCTACCCAACACCAAGAATCATCTGGCAGTTTAACTAGCTGCGATCGCTTCCAGTTGAGAAAATTCCAAGCCTGTAGATTTGTATTAACAGATATTTGATTCGGAAAAATCTGCTCACAAATCTCTCGTACTTCTGACCATGTGCGCTCAGCATCAACAAACACTTCAGGAATTGATGTCCCAGTTAAAATATCGTGAAATTGATTGAGCAATAAACCTTGCCATGACTGTTCTAATTGAGCTTGAGGATAAGGAATATTGGCAATTAAAAAGGCGATCGCGCTGTATTTCTCGGCATTACTGATGAGAACTTCAACTTGACGATTTTGACGTTTCTGTTCGGCTTTAGAGGTAAAAGTGCCTCGATGGAATTCTAAATAAAGTTCATCTTGCCAAACTGGTAAATCGGCGGGTAATTTCGTCTTTAAATCGATTAAGAAATGTTCTAAAGTGCTAGGCTGCATCCTAAAAAATAAAGGCGAATCAGCCCATTCGCGCCCAATATCTAGCATGTCAGCCGTGGGACCGCCACCATGATCACCAACACCATAGAGCCAAGCCGTCTCAGTAATCTTATGTTTCTCTTCTTGCTGAGCCAGATATTTGGCGATCGCTACAGGCTCCAATCCTTGTCCAATTTCATTACTAAAATAGGTAAAAATTCGACTTCCATCCACACCTTCCCACCAAAATATTTGGTAGGGAAATTTATTCGTGTCATTCCACATAAGTTTCTGAGTCACGAAAACTTCAAATCCGCTTTTTAACAGAATTTGTGGCATTTGCCAATGAAAGCCAAAAGTGTCAGGCAACCATGCGATTTTGACTTGCCGATTAAACTTCTCTCGAAAATATTCCTGTCCATAGAGAATTTGCCTAATCAAAGATTCGCCACTAGGCAAATTACCATCTGGCTCCACCCACATACCGCCGATGAGTTCCCATTTACCATTCGCGACTGCGATCTGAATCCGCGCAAATAATTCAGGATATTCCTGCTCCATCCATTGATAAGAAACGGCTGTACTTTGATTAAAAATTAGTTCTGGATAATCCTTTTGTAGATTTAACGCCGAGGCAAATGTCCGTTGCATGACATCTTTAGTTTCTGCGATCGCCCATAACCAAGCGACATCAATATGGGAATTACCCAGCATATAAATCTGGCGCTGCTTGAGAAATTCACTATATTGCAGCAATGGTTCGCGTATTTTAGCTAATTGCTCCAAAAATTTTTCTGTAAGGTGGAGATTCTCGATCCCCCCTACCCCCCTTGCAAAGGGGGGCTGGATTATTCTTGATTCTCCCCCCTTTACAAGGGGGGCTGGGGGGGATCTCAACTCAAAACTCTCAAGCAGTGAATTTATCTGTGCGATCGCATTTTCAAGAACTTGCAAATCGATATTCTGTTCATTATCTTGCTTAATAATAATGGGAATGTAAGCCTGTAATATCGCTAATTCATCGGCAAATTTATCGGGATCACAAGCTTGATTGGGATATTCAAATATTATTTCCGAAAGCTGTACAGCCCCAATATCATGCTTAGGACTATTGAGCATTATTTCAATAACAAATTCATGATTTAGTTCTGCATTATTAGTCAACAAAAGCCGACATTTTTGGTCAAAAAGATCACCCTCTTGTACTTTTTTCCCATTAATCCAAACTTCACAAACATCCACCCACCAAATCAAATTCAGTCTGATGGTTGCGCCTAAAGTTGCCATCCCTACATAAAATTCTGGTACTTGCCAAGTTTGCTTGAGATGAATATTTTCTTCGCATTGCAAAAAAGATATCATCGGCTTATTTTGTTTAGAATTTATCGTCGGCAATATTTCCCAAACATCGGATTGGGTTTTTCTTTGCCAATTATTGAGTATTGACAAACGCGATCGCAGTTTTAGTTGTGTAATAACTTCGGTCAAGTTTTCTGCTAAATTAATCATGTTACGAATTACGAATTATGAATGAGGTAAAAAATTGCCTTTGAGAGCCATAATAAAGTCTTTTTTGACTCCTTGTTTAATATATTTCATGTTTTCTTTGCGGCTTCAAGACTTTTGAGGAATGGTATAACATCTGAGTTAAAATAAATTAATGATACCTGCCAACAGTATTGGTTTATCTCAGTAAGAAAATGGTCTTAACAAATCATGATTCTCCTACAATAGAAACTGTCGATTGGACAGCCGATCGGGTGGTAGCCCTAGCGCCAGATCCTGCTTCTGCAAAGAATGGTAAAAGTTTAGCAACATTAAATAAATGGGGCAACTTGGGCAAGGATCAACAGATCATTTGGGGTGAATGCAAAGGTAGTGGCAAAGATCCCTATCGCACGCAAGTTGATCTCTCTGAGCCTGCATTTCGTTGTAGTTGCCCTAGTCGCAAATTTCCTTGCAAACATGGTTTGGGATTATTATTCCTAATGGTAAGCCAACCTACGGTTTTGACCAGTGGAACTCCACCAGATTGGGTTACTGATTGGATTGCGTCTCGTGCTAAGCGTGAGGAAAAACAAAAACAAAAACTCAGCGAGCCTGAAAAAGTAGTTGATCCAGAGGCTCAAGCGAAACGCGCAAACGCAAGATTAAATAAGGTCAAAGCGGGAGTACAGGATTTACAAGTTTGGCTCTATGATTTAATTCGTCAGGGTTTAACCTCGGTAAGTACGGAATCCTATAAATTTTGGGAGCAACCTGCGGCAAGAATGGTTGATGCTCAAGCACCGAGTTTAGCAAAGCAATTGCGTGATATTCCTAGTGTTATTGCGTCTGGGGCAGGATGGCAGGAACGCTTGTTACATAGATTAGGTAAGTTACATTTGCTGTTGGAGGGATTTCAGCGTTTGGATGATTTGCCTATGGGCATTCAGGCAGATATTCGCACCCAAATTGGTTGGACACAAAATCAAGCAGAACTAACGGAATCAGTTACTGAAAAAGGTTCTAATTATTTAGTTCAAGATGTCTGGCTAGTAATGGGACAGCAAATAGAAACGGAAGAGCGCTTACGAGTTAGTCGGACTTGGTTATGGGGGAAAAGTAGCGATCGCTATGCTTTATATTTACAGTTTGCTCATGGTACACAACCTTTTGAACATAATTTTATGTTGGGAAATTATCTAGAAGCCGAACTTGCCTTTTTTGAAAGTGCCTATCCGCTTAGAGCCATTATTACCAATAGACAGAGTTCTCTATCCTCTGGATCAATAGCAGATGGCATTGGCTACGAAACTATTGATGTAGCGATCGCCTCTTACAGTAGCGCCTTAGTCAAAAATCCTTGGTTAGAACGCTTCCCTCTCACTTTTCAGGAGGTTATTCCATTGCATCAAGAGGGTAAATGGTTTATCCGCGATCGCGCTGCTAATCTGTTGCCAATGTCATCACGGTTTGAGCGCGGCTGGACGCTCTTAGCTCTAAGTGGTGGACATCGCGTAACCATCTTTGGCGAGTGGAGTGGTAATGATTTTTATCCTTTGAGTATTTGGGTAGGAGAGAAGTTTTATGTCGCTTGAGAAGTAATTGATTAATGTTGCTGCCATTTAGGTTTATCAATTGGAGGTTTTGGATATCCAAGCATTCTCTCAGGTTCAGCATTAGCACCATTTTTTAACCATTCAATCGGGCTTTCATCAGGCTTATCAGGATTGACCCATGCGATCGCCTTTAATTCACTTAGTTCTTCAACGCCTTGAGCAGCTAAAGCAAAAAATCTTCGAGCAGTATTATCGTCTAGAGAAATAACTATTTTATCTGTAGCTAGTGCAGCTTCAATTAAATGGATATCTTTTTTTACTTCCGAGCGATTCTTCTCGGTTAGTCTTTCCGCAAGGATCTCAGCCATGTAATTAGCTAAAAAACTATCAGTCATGTAAATTTTTGCTCGAAGATCTGATTCTTCTAAGGATTTGACGCGAATTAACTTTCCTTTTCTTTCCATTTTACCTCGCCATGCCTGACCAAAGCGAGATCTATGATTATTCCATTCAGTTTCTAATGATCTTGTTAAAACTGCACGATGACAGATTTCCAGAACATTTTGCAGGAATTGATAGCAATGCTTTGATGTTGGATATGTGGCATTTTCATCGCCGCTAGCTTTTAAGACAGAAGCATCTATTACCAAAAGTTTAGAATTCTTAGTACTCATCCTGCTCCTTCCAACGCTTTTCGCTAGCTGACTCTAGATAGCGTCCTTCTTCGTCTAAAAACACATCTGAAAAATCTAAGGGAAAATCTGGATTGCCATATCCACCTGTTGCATTGAGAGGTGTAGAAGTTACTTGCGTAAAACCATTTTCATCTCGACTAAACCAATGCAAAATTGTCTTTTCAGGAGATATCTTGTCTTCAGCAACTAGGGTCTGAATTCTTCGTAGAAGGAGATCGCTATGCGTTTCTAACACAACTCTTACCCCACGATTAGCTGCATCTACAATTATTTCTCCTAAATTCGCCTGAGCGCGGGGATGAAGATGAATTTCTGGTTCTTCTAGATAGACTAATTGATCTGGTTCAGCAGCTACTAAAGCTACTAATACTGGCAAAATCTGAGATACTCCTGAGCCAACATCTACAATATTCACCATGTCATCACTATCAAAAGTTCGACTGACCTTTAACTCAATTTGCGTATCGTTAATTTCAGTTGCTTCAATCTTTTTGGATAATGTTAATGTATGGAGATAAGTATTTAAAACTTGAAGCTTGTCACTTGCTGATGCCTGCCATGAGTAAATCAAAGAAGCAATATATTTCTCAAAATTACCACTAAAATTTTGTCCAATTCCTGTTACTGGTAAAATTCTTTCAAGACTTCTTAATCCCTTAACATGAAGGATTTTTTCTATGGGGATTACAAACATTGGATATGGATTATAAAAAATATCCGTAGGCGATAAATCATATTCCGTATAATAAACAAACACATTGAAGCAAAAATATCTGAAGATACTCAAGGGTTGATTATCAAGTAGATATGATGTTTTAGCAGACAGTGGAAGTGCTTCAAGAATCTCTTTAGTAGACATACCAATAGCAGCTTTAATCTCTCCATCTCCATCATAATAGATACTCTCAATCAATTCGATCGCTTTATTAGGAAGTTTTTTGAATGTATTTTTAAACTTGTAAGAATTGGCTAATTCCATTGCTACAGTCAAGGAATCGGTTTGTTCACCTTTTGAAGAATAAGAAAGTATCTGTTTTGCTGATGTAAAATTGAGATTATCTCCACTTAATCTTAAAGCTCCATAGTCTGTAGAAGATTCTAGGGTTTGCTTCATTAAAAGAATTGGTTGCATGATGCTAGATTTACCAGAACTATTAGCACCAGCAAGGATTGTCAGAGGACGAATCTCAATTGAACATTCGTTTGCAATGGACTTAAATCCACTTACAGAAATCTTCGTAATACCTTTGTTTGATTCAACTTTGTTCATAATTTGACATATTATCTAAAGTCCATTTTAACAAGCTTGCTGCAAATTTAGTTAGGCGATCGCACTCTAAACCACATTTTAAAGGTAAAATCTCTAAATCTCAGTTACGGGATAATACCTATATGAGTGAGCCATCCATCTTACAAACTGTCACAGCAACCGCCCTCATCGGAACCCAGAGACAGCCATTTACTCCCATTATTACTGATGGAAATCTGGGTCAACTGCTAGCGAGTGTTGACACCACTAATCAAGAAGCCGCATTGCTAAGTACTGTGGCGATCGCCACGATGTATCAGCAAGCAGGACAGTTACCACTTCAAGATAGTTCACCATTGCCTGAACCTTGCGAGTTAGAGGATTTACCTCGTTGTAGCGATCGCACTGGCTATTATCTATCCTTGATGTTCAGTGGTGAACATCAGCAATTACTGCCCGAACTGCTCGATCGCCTAGCTGATCTTGGTCAAAGAGTTCATGAGACTAGCTTGCCGAGCTTGCTGGACTTAGGTAAGAGGCAATCAGATGTGCGTGAGGCGATCGCTAAGGTATTGGGTAAGCGTGGGCAATGGTTAGCGGCGCAAAATCCTGAATGGAACTATGTGGCGAGTGAAGGTGAATCGGCATGGGAGACGGGTAGCAAGGCGGCAAGGTTAATGTGGCTGACGAAATTGCGTCGTCAAGAACCAGACCAAGCAAGACAATTGCTAGAGTCAACATGGAAGCAGGAAAGTGCTAGCGATCGCACGGCTTTTTTGGAAGTTCTGGGAACTGGCTTAAGCATGGCAGATGAACCTTTTTTAGAAGCATTGCTTGACGATCGCAGTAAGGAAGTGCGGCGCGTTACCGTTGATTTGCTGACTTGTTTGCCTGAGTCGAGATTTTGCCAAAGAGCGATCGCTAGAATTCAGAATTTAATTAAATTACAGCGTGAAGGGAATCAGCAATATTTTACGGTTGATTTGCCTGAAGTGCATACGCCTGAGATGCTGAGGGATGGGATTGAGGCGAAAAGTAATGATAGTCAAAACAATCAAATTGGCGATCGCGCTTCGTGGTTATTGAAGATGCTGACATCAACACCGTTATCTTTCTGGAATCAGCCTTTCTGGAATCAACCTCTAGCGATGTCAATTGAAGATTTAGTTAAGGCTGCTAATCATTCACAAAGCGATCGCTTGATTCTCCAAGGATGGATTACGGCGGCTCAGAAAACAGGGGATTTAGTTTGGTTACAAGCCTTGGTTGAGTTTAGCCAAGAGGAGGAGGTTAATCGCATTGCTGGTCAGCCTTTAGCCGACAGTTTCATTTTAGATTTTCAACAACAAGCAGCAGAAATCCATCTGCTCAAAAATCCTGATTTAGCCTTTAGTAATCTTTTTAAGTCGCTTCTCTTTAGGCATAAAACGATCTGGAATGAAGAAGTAAGTGCGATCATTCTTGAAGTAATTATCACCACTCTGGATCGATTTATCACAACTTCTCAATTAATAAGTAATTATTGGAATATCAGTGAATTCATTCGCGATGCTGCAAAATATATGGCTCCATCGTTAATTCCTGTGGCTAAGGAGCAAGCGCTTGCGGTTAGTCAAAGGTTACAGGATCTTACTCTAGATCCTGAAAATAAAAGAGAACATAGAGAATGGGAGTATATGCAAACAACATTACATAAATCCATTAAACAATTTGTCGATTTATTGCAAATTAGGCAGGAAATGTTGGAGTCAATTATATGAATCTCTTCAAGAGAAGTCTACGCGAGTTGTTGCTACGTCTAAGTCAAGATAATGAAATTTGACTTATGCTTCTTGAAAGTAATGATATAAATTAGCGATCGCCACATAAGACGATTTTTTAACTACATCTGCGTTTTAAAGCTTTATGCAATAATTTTAGAGAATCCACTATAATCTTAATAAGATTTCAGAAAGTCATCATGATTATTGAAACCAGCTATGCACAGACAACGCCCAATTTGAATGTATTACTTGATCGCGTTGTCAACGATCGCGAGATTATCTATATCAAAAGTCAAAGTGGTGAAAATGTTGCTTTGATTGCTGCGGATGAGTTACAAAGTTTGTTAGAAACTATGCATCTTTTCCGATCGCCTAGAAATGCGGAACGTTTGTTAAATGCTATCAGTCGCGCTAGAACGAATCTAGAAGCTTCTCAAACAACTGAAGAATAAATGTCATGCGTAAACAGATTATTGAATATACATCGCCTCTAGATGCTTTAGTAGCTTTGACTAAGCAGTTATACGGTTATGAGATTAAATACCAAACTGATTCGGCTGACTTTTTTGTGCAGTATCAACAAGGTAAGACGGATGATGATGAAGATAAGTTTGATTGGGCGAGTAATTACCGTCATTATCTAGCTTTACGCCAAGAATTAGAGAGTAAGCTAAGAAATGTCGCGTAATAGTTTTAGGGATTATTTCGATCAAATAGATCAACTTTTGGAAGCTTATCCTGATGTCTATGTAGAGAATTACAATGCCACAATTCTATCTAGTGAGCGTGCTAATCTCAAACTTCGATTGCGTTTTTATTTCCAATATTTACTTTCTATCAGTGAGGCTTTGGTTGTTGTAGATGATCAAATTACGGCGATTGATTATCGCTATCATTTCCAAGATGGACAGAACAATCTAATTTTTCGCTATGACAATACGCCCCATTTCCCTAATCTGTCGAGTTTCCCTCACCACAAGCATTTGGTAGATAGAGTAATTGCTTGTGGTCAGCCGAATATTGCAATGGTTATTCAAGATGCGATCGCTTTTCTTGAGGAAGTCGCAAGTAATGGTATAAATTAGCGATCGCCACATCAGACGATTGTTTAATTACATCTGCTTTTAAAGCCTTATGCCCCGAAGCTTGAGCTTTTTCGACTACTTCATATTCATACTTTGAGCGCAAGTCAGGTGAAGCCATTAATTTGAGTTGATCGCGGAGAGAATCAAAATGAGATTTTGGTTTTAACTCTTCATAGATTTTTTGTTCGGGAACTTCAAAGTTGCTAAGTGCAGAAGTCATTGCTTGAGGGACTGGGCTTAGTTCAGAGCTTTCTAGTAACTTTAAATCAGAAGCGGGTAAAGATTGAATCCATTCTGATTGTTCTTGCCAAGATGATAAAACTGCTAGATCTTGGGTGCAAATACGGCTGATTTCTGGATAGAGCAAGTCTATTTCTTCTTCGTACTCTATGGCATCGCTCACATTTAAAATATCTTGACGAATACTGTTTTGCAGATTTTGTAGTCTATGGGTAACTGCTCCTGATTGCTTTTGAATTTGGTAGGTCATGATGATCGTCTGCTCGATCGCCCAAGCACATTCTTTTCTTCTGAGTTGCCCTATTGCTGAAAGATCAGAAAGTAATTGAGGATTGCGATAATCGCCAAGGGAAACTGCAAGCATATGTCTAGCACTTGCTAAACCTTGATCTCTAATATGAGGTTCACAAGCTAACGAATCTTTAATTAACTGAAGTGCTTGCAAAAACTGACCATAGGCATGAATGAGAACGATTCGATGCTGTTCAAATTTGATGTCTGCGGCGACTTCATCAATGTGATTTAATATTTCAGCACCTTGATCTTTGAGTGCTTTTTTAAGATCGATAAAGCCATCTTTGATCTCAACGCGCATTTGGCGAACATCTTCGCGTAGTTTCAGGATTTGATGTAAGCTTGCTGCGGAAATTGCTACATTTGCGATCGTTCCCACCCCGATTAATGCTGTTGTGGCTTGCAAGACCCCTAAAGTCTGCTGAATCTGTGTTATGCCACCTAGTACCGCAGTAAATCCTTTATGAGTTTGATACATTTGTATACCCCCCATCGCAATTTGTACTGGAATCGCTAAAGGATTACAACAAGATGAACCAATCCCAACCGCCATTTCTACAAATTTACCTGTGTTTGGATTTATTGCCATTGGCAACAACTGACCTGTTTTTGATATCAACTGTGTCAATTTTCCAGAACTTATTAATGCTTGGGTAGCTGTAGAGAAAATGTATTGCATAATACGATAACTATAGAAAAAGCTCTTTAAAAGCTTTATTTGCTTAAATATTATCAGATTTTATTGTGTAAATGATTTTTTTTGACTTGATTTCTGATAAATTCTAGATAACTAGATTTTTAACCCAAGCATGAAGACTCAACTCATCGGTAGCCAAGCGGTCAAACTCTTATCAAAGTTGACTGGTCAAGAATTAACGGTACATGACATTACGCCGCAAGTGGTGTTTATGGCTGACTTGATCGCGCTGTTGAAAGGGGTGATTCATGCTGATGCAAAAGTTAGTGAAGATGAGGTTGCTCAATTTAGGGCGACAATTGGCAAGCTCAACCTGAGCAGTAAGCAAACTGAGGAAGTTGTCAAGCTCCTGCTGTCAGGTGTTCAGAAATACCAACTTCATACAAAAGTTGATGATTTTTTGATTTTGTTAGTGCCATTGAGTGAAGCTGAAAAATTGCTGCTGTTTGGGTTGGGTTACAGAATGGCGATCGCAGACTCTAGCCTAGATGCAAGTGAGAGTAAGTATTTACGGGATTTAGGTAAACGTTTAGAAATAGAATCGCGTTACCTTGATGTTTTAGAATCTAGTTTTGCTGGCAAGTCATACAACAATCAAGATTTTCAAGAGGTATGTGAGCTAGTCGATCCTGCGCGTTTTCATGATTTGGGGACTGTGTTTGTGAATGCAGCAGATGATTTACTGACTGCTTTAAATCAGCTTGTTAAAACTGAAATTAAAGAACCTCAAAATGTACCCAGTTCGACAGATTCGGTAAGTGGTGAATATCAAAAGCTGCAAGGTTTTCAACTACAGAAACAATCTTTGCTCAAACGGATTAATTATTTATCTGAACTTATTGATAGTGGTATTAAAGAGAGCTTTTTACCTGTTACTTTTCGGGACGAGATTCAATCCATTAAAGACAAATTAGAATCTCAGCGATTTCGGGTGGCTGTGATTGGTGATTTTAGTACAGGTAAGTCAACCTTGCTTAATGCCTTATTAGGAGAAAAAGTTCAGCCAACTAGTGCGCTTCCTTGTAGTGGGACAATATCCATTCTTAAATACGGAGAGATAAAACGAGTAATTTGCCGATACCGTGATGACAGTGAAGAAGAGATTCCCTTAGAGGAATACAAAAGCAAGGCTGCAATGTCTAAACAAGCTGCTTTAGAAGATAGCACTGAAGAGATTCTCAATAACAATATAAAGGAAATTATTTTTGAACATCCAAATCTATCTTTGTGTCGTAATGGAGTAGAAATTATTGACACTCTTGGATTGAATCATTGTAATGAAGCCACAGAGGTTACTTTAAAACTAATTCAGTCTGCTGACGCAATAATTTTTACTTCTAATGCAGGACAATTGCTCAATCAAGGTGAAAAAGATGCACTTAAAAGTATCAAGCAAAGGTATGGGAATAAACCTTTGGAGAATTTATTCTTGGTTGTCAATTTTATGGATAACTTAGATGATGACGAAGAGGTTGAAGGAGTTCAACAAAAAGCTAATAAAATTATTGATGATGGTCTAATTAATGGTAAGGACAGAATTCACTTCATTTCTGCTAAGCTTGCACTCAATGCAATTATTAACAATAAAAATAATGACTATTTAAAAGCTTTTCAGAATCTATCTCAAACTTTGGAGGGCTTTTTGACTGATGAGCGTGGTTCGATTATCTTACAACGTATCATTCAAAAGTTAGATGCTTTGACAAGTAATTGTATTGTTGATTTAAACTCAGCATTGAATAACATTGATATCAATCTTTCGTCATCGGAAAAACACGAAATCACGGAAAAAATTGGTGAGGCAAGTGGTAGATTTGTGAGTATTTGCAAGTATGTACAACTGTCAACGAATAGAACTAGTACATTAGCTATAGAATCTTGGGAAGGCAATGTCAAAGGAAATCTAAAAAACAGAATTATAAAGGGAAGTGATAATTGGAAAATCAACCACAATCCAATTTTTAGTAGAGATAAGTTGATTCAAGGGGCAATTCGTGAATTTAATAAGGATTTAAAACTTGATACTGAAAAGGTTTGGATAGATGAGATATTAAAGCCAATTTTAATCAGAGAACTTGATTCTATTGACAAAAAAATTAAGCAGGAGTTTAAGGCTCTTAATCTAAGTTTCGGTACTCTCGATGAAAAAATTGGTACAAACTTTTGTGATGGGATAACACCTAATTTTCAGGATTTTGATGTCGCATTTATAGCAGCTTTTGCTGGTGGTGGTGCTTTCGGTGGTGGTGGTGCAGCCGCAGCCGCCTTTTTCTTGATTCCTGCTTTCGCTCTTGCACCTGCTGTCATTGTAGGTATTATTGCAGTTAATCCAGCAAAGGGTATTGCAAATCGCCAGTGGATATGAAGATGCGATTGATAGCAATCAAATGAGAAAAGACCCAATCCTAAAAATCGCCTGTAATCGATTGCCGAAGGATGCAGAAGAGG
>JBILGV010000101.1:0-16890 GCA_044350865.1 Pseudanabaena sp.
TCCATGAAAAACCATTTGCAGGGATCAATGGTTCTGGTAAGCACGTTAACTGGTCAGTTGGTAATGCGACCCAAGGTAACTTGCTCGATCCAGGCGATACACCTCACTCCAATGCTCAGTTCTTGGTTTTCTGTGGCGCAATCATTCGTGGTGTCCATACCTATGGACCGCTATTGCGTGCTGTCGTGGCAACTGCCAGCAACGATCACCGCTTGGGCGCAAACGAAGCTCCTCCTGCAATCATCTCAATGTACCTCGGTTCGCAACTTGAGGATGTATTCGAGCAGATTCGTAAAGGTGATCTCAAGAGTTCGACTGGCAAGGGGTCAATGAATATTGGTGTCGATACCCTGCCAATCTTGCCAACCGATCCTGGCGATCGCAACCGTACTTCACCTTTTGCTTTTACTGGCAACCGCTTTGAGTTCCGTGCTGTTGGTTCTGGTCAATCCGTGGCTGGTCCTCTTGTTGCGATGAACACCATTTTGGCAGATTCACTCAACTGGATGGCTGAGAAGCTTGAAGGCGAAATGGCTAAGGGTGCTACATTGAGTGCGGCTATTGCTTCTGTTCTTAAGGAAGTAATGGAATTGCATGGCGCGGTTATCTTCAATGGTAATGGCTACTCTGAAGAATGGCACAAAATGGCTGTGGAAGAGCGTAGTTTAGCCAATCTCCGCACCACTGCTGATGCATTGCCTGTCTTCAAAGAGACTTACATCGAAGAGTTGTTCAGCAAGATGGGCGTTTTGACTCCCGTCGAGCTAGCTAGCCGCTTTGAAACCTATGCTGAGCAATACATTCTCTCGATTGAAGTGGAAGCTAAGCTGGTTATTAGCATGGTTAAGACTTTAATTTATCCTGCGGCAACTCGCTATCTCACCGATCTGTCCAATACGACTCTGAGCTTGAAAGAAGTTGGTGTTGATTTCGATAAGGAAAGCCTTGAGAAGGTTGCTTCTCTCACTAAGTCAATGATGGATTCTGTGAGCAAGCTTGCTGATGCATTAGCCAAGCATGATTTTGCTTCTATTGAAGATCACATGCAGTTCCTTTCTGGCACTGTGCGTCCTTTGATGGATGGTACTCGTTCTTTTGTCGATGCATTGGAAGGCGAAGTCGCTGACGATCTATGGCCATTGCCTACATACCAAGAAATGCTTTTCATTAAGTAGTTTCTCTTCTTTCAGCCCACAAATAGCAAACATCGCTTGCTATTTGTGGGCTTTTTGCTGACTTGAAAACCTATTAGATCTTTTTTATTAATCTCACTAAAATCCTAGTAAATGGCTTTTTTAGTTGACATAGAGTTATTATTACTATATATTCCCCGAAAATAGGGTTTATTCTTTGACTAGAATCGATTAAGGAGAATCGATACCATGACGAAAACAGTGCTTAGTTTCGCAGCAAAAGTTTTCCTAGCGATCGCCTTTCTCGATTCATTAGCTCCTTTAGGGGCAATGGTAAAAATTGACAAATCTAATCTTTTAGCTGAAGCTCAAGTTAGAAGCATTCCACCGACTGGTAATCCATCCCTTCCGCAGATTGATCCAGTCCCTCCAGGGGTTAACCCACAGATTCCGATTATCGATCCAGCTCCTCCACAGATTCCGATTATCGATCCATCTCCTCCACAGATTCCGATTATCGATCCATCTCCTCCACAGATTCCGATTGCCGATCCAGCCGTAATTCCATCTCCGTCTGACTCACCATCCCCGCCATCTACAATAACAAATCCCACAGAAAACATTGTACCTTCATCCACAGAAACAATTATAAAAAGAAATATCGAAACAACCAGAGATCCCATAAAACCTACTACTCTTCCGACAGTAAAACCGATCATAACCACGCCATCACCCGGACTAGAAAATCCAACAGTAGAAGTTATACCTTCTGCCGAACAAACAACGCAAACAATTATCAACAAAACTACAGAAATTAATCTAGAGGCAACTGAGGCGACTACGGAAATAATTTCCGAAGCCAATCTAGGGGCAACTATAGAAAGAGCCATAGAAACCAATCCAAAAGTACCTACTCAACCAATTACTAAAGCAACTATAGAGACTACTAAACCTATTTCTATTAACCCATCTTCGCAGATTTTTCGTTCACCCTTACCTATTGCACTACCTTTAGCTCAAGTATCTAAATCCGAACCTACTTATTTCCCTTGGTGGCTATTGGCAGTAGTAGGTTTGGTTGGTGTAGGAACAGTTGTAAAATATCGAAGGCAGCTTTTTCCTGTAAAAAGAGATATTCTCGATTTTTACTTAAAAGTTCCTCCACAGATACGAATGGATTATCCAGTTGTGGCTTTCGAGCGTCCATTGAATATATCAATTTCCGAAAGCCAGATTGAAGTTCAAATTTTACCAATGAAAAGCGAACAGTCGATATCCCAAGAAGTGCCAATTCCCATGAATAATTGTAATATTCAAGTTCAATCTCTAGAATTGAAAAGCGAACAGTCGATATCTCAAGAAGTGCCGCTTTCTCTGTCTATGAATAACTTTAGGATTGAAATTACGCCTGAGTTTGATGGAGGTGAATTAACGATACTCAATGATTTGAAATAATAAGCATTTATTCCAAATATTCAAAACCTATCCGATGATTAATCAAAATTGACTTAATCAAAATCCATCAAAATCAGTGATGGAAACATCTAAATCTATAACATCTAAATTGACTTAATCAAAATCCATCAAAATCAGTGATGGAAACATCTAAATCTATAACATCTAAATCTATGACTAAAGAATGTAAAATTCAATCCATAGACGCGCAGGTGTACCCATCCGAGCGCTCGACCCTCTCCGATTTTTTTCGTCCGCAATTATCGAGATTGACGGGTAATAAAACCTTTGAAGAGGTCAAAACCAATCTGCAATCACAACTAGAATCACGGGTAAAGACTCAAGTATCGACATTGACGAACAATGAAACTTTTGAAGAAATCAAAGAAGATCTTGTGCAATCTCAACTAGCTGTTTTGGCTGCCAATGAAACCTTCCAAGAAATCAAGGCTAGTCTAGAGGAAGATTTTAAGACTGTCAAAATCATCCCTCCCACTTTTAACAAAGAGTTTTACGAAACGGTTTTTCTATTTGTACTGAAAAAATTAGACGAACTCATTGCGATCGATATCCCCAGAGATATTTTGGCTGAGGCACTAAGTAGACATGAAAGCCTCCAAGAATACCTAAATGCAGAGGAATATCCACCAGATCGGCTTTTCAAAGTTGTACTAATGTTGGAGCAAACTATCCAAGCCAACTATGAGCCTTCTTTTAAGCCTGTTGCAGAAATTTTTGGAAAAAAAATCGAACTTGATGAGTTTGTTTTTCCGATCGCTCTCGAAATCCTTCTCAAGGCAGGTGAAATTGGAATTTTAGATGGCAAGATTATCAATCTTTCGCTTGGTTATTGTGCTATTAAGGGTAGTATCAAATGCAAATACGGTAATGGGCTTGAACGGACAATTTTAGAAAATTATGATGAACCTTTAGAACACAATCAAATCTACACATTTAAAGAGGGTGTACCGATTAAGATCATTCAAGATATAACTAAATCCGTAAATTCAGTTCACTCCAAAATTGAATCTGAAGCAGAATTTGGCTCTGAAGATCTCAATAGCTTTAGAAGTGAAGCAAAATCTAAACGCTCATATAGGGATTTGGGTGAAAGCCCTACTTCATCCAAAAGTCACACTTTGTAGCCGCATGGGTTGAAGTCAGATCGTTTAATTGGCTTCACCTGCTTACCCATATGAGCGAATCTAAAATTTGATCAGGCATGGAGTCGGCGGTTTCTTTTTTCCTGTCTAATCCAGAAAAGTGGTTTTCATTTAATTTTCTGATAGTAAAGGTAATGGTAATTCATGAATTGCCATTACCTTTTTTGATTTTTATTTTGGTATTACTTGGCAATTAGTTGGCTGACAGTCAAGATATTTTTACCATCATGATAAGTATAATCAACTCGCTCAGACAGTTCCTGCACTAAGAAAAATCCAAAACCTCCCAGTGATCGCTCATGATCATCGCGATCGGGCGTAATAACTTCTGTTAAGGGATTAAAAGGCTTTCCACCATCCTGAAAAGTCATGATCAAGTTTGACTGTGACAGATCGATTATGAAAGACCGAATATTTTTCTGAATTAAATAACGACCATGCCAATAGGAAATACTATAAATAGCGATCGCTGAGGCAACACAGCTAAAAATTAAGCGGTGAGTGATGCTTCTAAATTGAAATTTAAATAGTTTTTGCATGTATTTATCACGATATATTGCTTAGAGCATAATAAAATAAATGGCTAGACGTAATTAAATATAAAATTCTAAAAACCACAGTGCTATCTCTGCATATCTTACAGCCTTTGACTTTGTTTTGTTATCATGCCTAGATATTTACGATCATAGAGAAAAAATATGAAACTTAATAGATTTTCTGTCACTATTGCGGAAGGCAAAGAAACATCTGATGGTTACGTTCAGATCAAGCATGGCACGCAATATACAATCCTGCTCCAGAACGAGTCTAATCGACGCTGTGACGCTGAGGTTTATGTTGATGATCAACAAGTCGGTATTTGGAGAGTAAATCCTTTTATCTCGGTGCGGATTGAGCGTCCTGTCCATGATCGTGGTCGATTTACCTTTTATCAAGTTGGGACTTCAGAAGCAATTCAAGCGGGTATCAGCAGAAATAACAGCAATGGATTAATCCGCGTTTTATTCAAGCCAGAGCGAGAAAAGATATCTGTAAACGTAACCGCTCAATCTCAGCAGCCTATTGCGCCTCAATCTGAGCAGCCTATTGCGCCTCAGCAGTCTCGTGCGGGTATGATGGCTGGAGGAACTGGTTTATCGGGGCATAGCGGTCAAGAATTTACAACAGTTGCTGACCTTGACTATTCACCACAGGAGTTTGTGACTATCAATCTCCGTCTCGTTTCCGTAGCTGATGAGCCGCGCCCTCTGTTTGCTTCTACACCAGTCCCACCCCCCGTAGGTGAAGTAACTGCTCCTAAAATTCAACGCAGAGCCATGACTTGGACGGTATTAAACATGGTCATGCTCAATGGCAAAATCTATGCTTTATTTGGGTCGGATGCTTCTACTAATCCTTATCATGGCGATACAGATACTAGTGCCTTTCTTCCATTACTTGCCATCAAAAAAATGGGATTACCCACGCCAAATGGACTCTATGGTGCAAATGGAGACAATGGCGGGGCCATGAGAGGTGCTTGGTCGGGAGGAAAGGTAATTGTGGTTCCTGATGTGCAAGGTAATTCGTTAACTTCTCAAGCGATCGCCCATCTTCAATGTCGATTACATGGACTAAAATCTTTGGGCGAAGAAGGTTTTAGGATGGCGGAGTTTCATGATGGAGGCAGAAATGCAGGTTGGGATTTTTGGGCAGATGCTTCGGCAATAGGAACCTTGCAGATATCAGGTCAGCGCTATTGGGTGAGCATTAATGATCAATCCGCTAATCCTTGGGGATGAGATATGTGTTAACAGTTATCTTTTCGATGGAGATTTTGGATTTGACCAAGAAGAAGTTATAGCTCAGGATCAATCTCGACTTTAAAAACAAAAAAGAGGAGTGCAAAGCATTCCCCTTTTTATGAGAGTTTTTATGGGAGATTGTGTCTACAAGGCTTATTTACCCATTTGACGGCGTAGAGCTTCTAGTTCAGCATCGATCACTGCTCCAACACTAGATTTAGCTGCATCCGATGGAGGTAAAGTTCCTTGAGGCGCAGGGCTACTAGAGAGTACCTTCGCCCTGAGAGCCGCGTATTCATCCTCAATCTCACTGCTAGATTGCAATTTGTCAAACTTAGATTCGAGATCATCTACAGCAAGCTCAGAACTAGCACTAGCTAAGGCTTCTTGCAGCCGCACACGATCCTCCATGCGCTTAAAGTTAGCAGCAGCCGAATTGGTATTCACTTTGCCCAATATATTGTTGAGGTTTTCTTGGGTTGTTGCCTGTAAAAACTGCGCTTTGAGCATTTCCTTCTTGGCTTTTGCCTCAGAAACCTTGCTCTCAAATGCAATCAAATTTTTCTTGAGCAATTCGACCTGCCCCGACTGCTGATCCAAACCAGCTTTTAACGTTGCTGCCAAATCAGCATGGGTTTTCTTGCGACTAAGTGCTTCCCTAGCCAGATTTTCCTCTCCCTTTTGGATGGCTAATATCGCCCGTTTCTCCCACTCTTGGGCTTGAGTGGCACTTTCTTTGTATTGTTCCTCTTGAAGTTTGAGCGCTGCCATTGATTGCGTGACAGCTTGGCGTAATCTCCCCAAGTCTGCCTCCATGTCATTAATTGACTGTTCCAGAATTTTTTCTGGATCTTCAGCTTTTGTAACTATTGCATTTAGATTGGATGTGACCAACATGCCAATGCGATTGATTAATCCCATAACCTTCTCCGTTTAAATTAAATTAGATGGCACTTATCCTGTAAAAAACGGATAGGGTGCATGATTTTCAGGTGGCTATTAAATCGTTAGCCCATTTGCTGATGAAAATATTCTACATTAGGATCATATTTTCCTTAATATGTTTACTTATATTAGGTAAAATTACCGAAAACCAAGAAATAAATGTTAGCCCTCCAAACAAATAAGGTTGCAAATCTCCTTGTCGGTAGCGATCGCTTAGGTAATTGGTCATTAATATCAGATATAGATAACACTTTGATCGGCGATCGCGTGGCTCTAAAGGAACTAGTGAATTACTTGAATTCATCTAAAATTAGCTTCGGTGTTGCCACAGGACGCTCTATTGAAAGCGCTCAGCAAATTCTCGAAGAATGGGAAGTACCAGCGCCTGACCTATGGATTACTTCTGTGGGAAGTGAAATTCACTATGGGATAGATGTAATCGAAGATATGGAATGGCGCGAATATATTGACTATCAGTGGCAGCCAGAATTAGTGCGAAAGGCGATCGCTGATTTGTCAGGTATGGAAATGCAATCAATAGAAGGACAACGTTTACATAAAATTAGTTATCTAGTTAATCCCACGCAAGCACCTTCACTTGCGGAAATTCAAAGGCATTTGCTACGATATCAGCTTAATGTTCAGACAATCTATTCCCATCAAGAGTTTTTAGATATATTGCCTATTCGAGCCTCTAAAGGTGATGCTGTAAATTATTGTGCCGATAAATGGAACTTTTCAATGGAACAGATCTTGGTGGCAGGAGATTCGGGAAATGATGAACAGATGCTTGCAGGGAAATCCAAGGCTGTAGTAGTCGGAAATTATAGTCCTGAGCTAGAAAAATTACGCGGAAAGAAAAATGTATATTTTGCTGAAGGATTTTATGCTCAAGGGATTTTAGAGGCGATCGCCTATTATGGATTCTACTAGATGTAGTTAAATTAGGACTTACTCAAAATAAGGTAACGTAGGGGTAATTCATGAATTGCCCTTACGTTTGAATAACGCTTTCAAGTCCTCTTCCATAAAGTTTTAATACATTTCTATACAAATCAATCATTTGCAAAATTTAGATATACATTATCTTAAACATTGCTGAGTTAGAGTTTCCTTATCAAGTACAAAACTCATTAACCAAAATGCATTGTTGCAGTCGTAATCATCGTCTGTGACAGAAGCTATCGATAGGAAATTCATTATGAGAATAGCTCAAGTTGCTCCCCTATGGGAACAGGTTCCGCCGCCCGCCTATGGTGGTACTGAACTTGTAGTCAGTTTACTTACAGAAGAATTGGTCAATCGCGGTCATGAAGTGACATTGTTTGCGTCAGGAGATTCTACTACTCAAGCCAAGTTGGAATCAGTCCACCATCGGGCTTTACGCCTAGATACTACGGTCAAAGATCCCCATATCTATGACATGCTGAATATGATTCGTGTCAGTGAACAAGGCGATCGCTTTGATATTATTCATTCCCATGTTGGTTGTGTGGCGCTACCCTATGTCCATCTAGTCAAAACGCCGATAGTGCATACTTTACACGGGATATTTACACCCGACAATAAGAAATTATTTGCCCATGTTCATAACCAACCATTTATTAGTATTTCTGATTCACAAAGAGATACAGAGTTAGGTTTAAACTATGTTTCCACTGTGTATAACGGTATCGCGCCTAATACTTATAACTTCTATCCTCAGCCAGAACAACCACCGTATCTGGCTTTTTTAGGGAGAATGTCGCCTGAAAAGGGAGCGCATTTAGCGATCGCCATTGCCCAACGTTCGGGCTGGCACTTGAAGATGGCGGGAAAAATTGACCCGATTGATTTTGAATATTTCGAGACTCAGATTCGCCCACACATTGATAATGAGCAAATTGAATTTATGGGTGAGGCAAATCACCAACAAAAAAGTATTCTCATGGGTGGAGCCGTAGCAACCCTGTTTCCGATTACATGGCAAGAACCATTTGGACTAGTGATGATTGAGTCGATGGTTACAGGAACACCAGTAATTGCCATGAGTTTAGGTTCTGCGCCTGAAGTGATTGCCCACGGAGTGAGTGGATTTCTCTGTCATACCGTCGATGAATGCATTGAGGCGATCGCTAAAGCGGCTCTACTAGATCGCCGTACCTGTCGCGATCATGTGCTGATTAACTTCACTGCAAAGCGGATGGCGGATGGTTATGAAGCCGTATATCAAAAGGTTTTAGGAGCGGCTTATTCTCGGAATGGACAACAAAAATTGGTAAGGAGATAAATATCATGTTGAGCTTAAACAGACAAGCGATCGCACTCATTTCTGATCACGCTGATCCAGCCGCCGAAATTGGATTAGAAGAAGCGGGTGGACAAAATGTGTATGTGCGCCATGTTGGTGAGACTCTTGCTTCATTGGGTTGGCAAGTGGATATGTTTACCCGCAAAGTCCGAGCCGAAGATCCTGTAATTGTGCAGCATTCACCCTATTGCCGCACGATTCGCCTACATGCTGGAGCAGAGACATATATTCCCAGAGATAAATTATTTGAACATATGCCTGAATTCGTAAATTCATTTCAGACTTTCCAAAGAACTCAGGGATTCAATTATCCATTAATTCATACTAATTATTGGCTTTCCGCTTGGGCTGGGCTAGAATTACAAAAGACGAGTGGCATTCAACTGGTGCATACTTATCATTCTTTAGGTGCGGTCAAATACCAATCCCTAGCAGAGATTCCTCAAGTTGCGAATACTCGTCTCAGGATTGAACGGGAGATTCTGGAACGAGCTAATTGTGTGGTAGCCACTAGTCCACAGGAGCAGGAAACTTTGCGATCGCTTGTTTCTAATCGCGGTCAGATTGAAGTAATTCCCTGTGGTACTGATACTGACAACTTTCGCTTAACATCGAAGGCTCATGCTCGCGCTAAATTGAAATTGGATAGCCGTGAAAAAGTGATTCTCTATGTTGGCAGATTTGATGAACGCAAGGGGCTGGAAACATTGGTGAGAGCGTTTGCTTTATTAAATCAACAGGGATTAAAAAATCTGAAACTACTTATTGTTGGTGGCAGTTCCGCAAATATGCCTGATGGCGATGAGCGCGATCGCATTGAGCATATTATCGATGAATTAAATATGCGCGAGTTCACGATTTTTGCAGGTAGAGTTGGACATGATCTTCTCCCCTTGTACTATGCATCTGCGGATGTTTGTGTGATCCCAAGCCATTATGAACCCTTTGGATTAGTGGCGATCGAGGCAATGGCTTGTGGTGTGCCAGTGGTTGCCTCTAATGTTGGTGGTTTGAAATTTACAGTTATTCCCGAAGAAACTGGGCTGTTAGTTGAGCCTAAAGACATTGAAGGTTTTGCGGATGGTATTCATCGCATTCTCTTTGATGATTTATGGGTTAGGAAGATGCGAAAGCAAGGTTCTACAAATGTAAATCAACGCTTTAGTTGGGCTGGTGTGTCGATTCAACTGAGTGAGTTATATCGTCATGTTTTGGCGCGATCGCTGATGCATGAACAAGCTTGGAGCTACAAAATGCCAATCATCAATAAATCAGCATAAACTTCTGATTGCTTAAAACTTTCCTTGCTGTAAATTTTTCGTTGATATTATGGTTAATTAATGACTGCGGCAACGGCGAAAGCCCCATTAGGGATGAAAAATAAATAAACTATGCGTTTAACCAAACCAAGAACTCAAGTTCTTGGCTCAAAGCTAAAGTCAGCTAAAGCGGACTAAAAATAGCCTCCGAACAACCCGTTTCAACGGGTTTAAGCTTTCAGCCCGTAATTTATTACAGGGCTTTTCTAAATGCATAACTTAATAAATTTTCATTCCTTACCTAGTTTTATAGAAGGTACTATCAACGAATTATTTACAGCAAAAAAATCTTCCGTATGGATTTCTATGTTTCAACTCTCGACTGGGCTTCATAGACTTTTGGCAGTCAATCAGGTTTACAAGTCTTGATGAGAGAAAAGAATTGCAAGTTCAAGCTTAGCTCTTCTATCCAAAGGCAGATGTCCCTTCGCATCCATAAAATTTTCAAAAAAAAATATTTGGGAATAATCTACCCATTTACCATTTTCTTTCCATGCTACGCGATCGCAGAATCTATCCCAAACCTCAGAACTAGGATAACTAAAATCTAATTTGCCGCCACACTCGACATAAATTTGTTTTTGGATGCGAAAGCCAAACTTAAATCCATATCTGTTCCCATATTCCACCCATAGGCGATCTATCTTCAATAAATCCTCACAAGAAAATTTTTGAATGTCTTTTAGTTCCAAATATCCTTCCTTTTCCCGATTTGTTAACATGAGCATTAAATTCCAAGTCTCTTGATCTGCTTGATCCCATTGCTGATATGCGAGATAGCTCTCTAATTTCTGGAATTTTTTCTTGGCTTCCTGTTCAGCCTTTAACCTAGCTTCCTGCTCAGCCTTTAATTTAGCTTCTTGTTTAGTCCGTTTTTGTTTTTCTCTATCTGCTTTGACATTCAAGATCGGCTTCAATTCAAATTGAACATAGATTTGTATATTATCCAAACAATCAGCTAAAGAAACATTTGGTGAAGCATCTTTAAGTCGTTGATCGAAATCGACTTGATTATTTAGATTCTTAGTTTGTTCTAAAGCATCAATTAATCGTTCTTTTTTTAGATCGCTAGCCACAAGGAAATCAAGGATTTTTTGAGAAGAGAGATCCTTCATTGGTAGGGTAGCAGACTGCTGATTCATCGTCATTTCCGCAATCTGCTTAATCTCCTGCATTGCTCCAGATAATTCTTTGTCCACATTAGCAACGTTACCTAACAAGGTTTGAAAAGACCCCATAAATTTTTTCATATAGTCTTCAAAATTAAGGGCTATATTAGCTAGCTCTTTTGCCTCATCTTGCAACCGCTTAATTTTTAATTGAACCTCATAGGCTTTTTTCTGTCCTGACAGCTTTTTAACCATGCTCTCTAAGACTTCTTTTTGAATCTGTTGATCGTTAGCAATTTTATTTAAACTGAGACTCATCAGATCCAGCTTTTTGAGCATCAAGATCGCCGCATAGCCGATTGTCTTCGCAGTTTCTAAAATTTCTATCTTTTGTTGAGTGGCAATCTGTAGTAAGTCATCATCCCAATCAGCTTGAGCTATCTGTTCAACCTCAAGACGATCCTGTTCCACGCTGGCAATTTCTTGACATTTGAGCGTGACAATTTCGCGAATCTCGTCAGCTAATTGTCCAAAAAATTCTTGATAATCGTCTTGATGCTCGGCTAGGGACGCAATAACAGCATCGTAATTTTTAACAAGGCTATCTAGTTGTTGAAATCTTTCTTCAAACTTTAATTCCTGTTTTACTGTCTCCTCAATAAATTTTGGTACAAGCTTTCTACTCATGCCCAAGAAGCCCCCTTTTTCCTCTACCATCACTTCTTGACGCACTTTTTTAACGATGTAGCCACGTTGCAATGCTTCACTACCTCTTTTGATCGTATTTTGTAGCTGGTCTAGGTTATCGCCACCGAGTACAGGTAGGTCATAGGTGCGACGATAAATCTTGATCTGCCGTTTGCCGTTGCTATTTTGTTGAGATTTTGGTGCTTGAGTCATGGTGTTTAGGCCGATCGCTTTGTCAGCATTATAAACTGATAGATCAAGTATGTAGAAATCATGAAATGCCGAAATTTGCCTGACCTAACTCCACCGACACGCCATCAAAGCGATCGTCATTAGGATGATAAGAAAGCAACTTAATCCCTATCGCCTCATCAGTATCGGCATCTTTAATTAGAACAATTCCATTATCCAGTTCAGAACAAATTTGATTTTTACGCGGAGATTGCCAAAATACCGTTAGCACTTCCATTTTAGGTTCATAAAAGACTTTTATCTGTGCCATGTTCTAATTATCTCATACTAGCTCTTGAGTCATGGTGTTTGAGGTGCGATCGCTCTTAACTAATCGCTTATAATTATGACAGATTAACTCAAAGGTGCAGTCATGGTCGTAGCTATCGATCGCCTTCAGCCCCCATCAGTCGCAAACACTCCAAATATTGCGGATCAGGAGACTCATCCAAAGAAGGATTTCGTGACTTTGGATGAATATCGTGTGATCTCCGAAACCGCCGAAGAACACCTCGAATATCGTAATGGAGAAATTTTTGTTATGTCTGGTGGAACCGCAAACCATAGTGCGATCGCTGTTAACTTCATTATTTATTTAGGTTTTTTGCTAAGAGATACAGATCTGCGTATATACAACGGCGATATGCGGATTTGGATACCAGAGTTTAATTGTGGTACTTATGCCGATGTGTTGGTGATTGATGGCGAACCAGAATTTAACGATACGCGCAATGACGAAATTCTCAATCCTATTTTGATCGTGGAAGTCTTGTCCCCATCAACAGAGAGATACGATCGCGGTGAGAAGTTCCGTAAATATCGCTCTGTTCCCAGCCTAAGAGAATATCTCCTCATTAGCCAATCAGAGCCATATATCGAGCATTATTCTAAATCTGATTCTAATAACAATTCTAATGCTGAGAATGGTCATATCTGGCAATTGCAAATAAGCGATCGGCTAGAGCAGAAAATCACATTACCTCACCTCAACATCGAAATCCCCCTTACCGAAATCTATCGCCGTGTTGTCACCAAACCAGAAAATTAAATTGCGATCGCATTGTCAGCATTATAAACAGATAAAATAAATTGGTATGATAAAAAATGAGCAGTCAAACAATTAATTGATTCAATCCTATGCAAACAGCAACAGTCGGAAGCATCCTAGAATCCATTTCAGTTCTTGATCCTGACGATCAACTCTTTGTTACTGAAATTCTCAACAAAAGAGCGATTGAGATCCGCCGCAACCAAATTTTAGCCAGAGCTAGAGAGGCGGAAGAGAACTATAAAAATGGCAATACTCAAACAGTTACAGTTGCCGAGCTAATGATGTTGAGTGCCAACGATGATTGAATTGATTATCAAGGAGATTGGTACTCACGATGAAGTGTATTGAGTTATGGTGTTTGGGGCGATCGCTCTTAACTAATCGCTTATAATTATGACAGATTAATTCAAAGGTGCAGTCATGGTCGTAGCTATCGATCGCCTTCAGCCCCCATCAGCCGCAAACACTCCAAATATTGCGGATCAGGAGACTCATCTAAAGAAAGATTTGGTGACTTTGGATGAATATCGTGTGATCTCCGAAACCGCCGAAGAACGCCTCGAATATCGTAATGGAGAAATTTTTGTTGTGTCTGGTGGATCGTTTGCACATAACCTCATTGGGACAAATATAGTAGGGTTTCTTATCTTTCTGCTTCGTGATACTGCTTTTCAAGTTTGTAGCGGTGATATGCGGATCTGGATTCCAGAATTCAATTGTGGTACTTATGCCGATGTGCTGGTGATTCATGGTGAACCAGAGTTTAATGCCACGCGCACTGACGAAATTCTCAATCCTTTATTGATTGTAGAAGTATTATCGCCATCAACAGAGAGATACGATCGCGGCGAGAAGTTCCGTAAATATCGCTCTGTTCCCAGCCTAAGAGAATATCTCCTCATTAGCCAATCAGAGCCATATATCGAGCATTATTCTAAATCTGATTCTAATAACAATTCTAAGGCTGTGAATGGTGATATCTGGCAATTGCAAATAAGCGATCGGCTAGAGCAGAAAATCACATTACCTCACCTCAACATCGAAATCCCCCTTACCGAAATCTATCGCCGTGTTGTCACCAAACCAGAAGATTAAACTGCGATCGCATTATCAACGAGTTATTTTAATGAGCAAAAAAACTTATAAAAGCGCCGCTTTGCGGCGCTCTCATACATCTATGCAAATTCTGGACGACCCTGTGACATAAAATGTTTTTGAGAACTCATCTCAGGTTCATCATCCTTGGGAACCCTCTGAGTATAAGTTCCATCGGACTTGAGATCCCATGCTTGCCGATTGTCAGCTAAGACGATTTCCAGAATCTGTTTAAGTTCCTTAACTAGAGATGGATCTTCCACGGGAGTAATTACCTCGACACGCGCATCGAGATTGCGTGGCATCCAGTCGGCGCTACCAATATAGATTTGTTCTTCACCGCCATTACTAAAATAGAAGATGCGTGAATGTTCCAGAAAGCGCCCGATTACGCTAATTACCCGAATGCGATCGCTTAAGCCTTTAACCTTGGGACGAATGCAGCACATCCCGCGAATGATTAAGTCAATATTCACACCCACCTGCGAAGCTTCATAGAGGGCGCTAATAATTTCTGGATCAACCAGCGAATTCATCTTGGCGATGATATAGGATGGATAGCCTTGCTTTTGATGGTCGATTTCGCGTTGAATCAGTTGTAAAAACTTCTCACGCATATTCACAGGCGCGACTAGCAGCTTGCGATATTCAGTCTGACGCGAATAGCCCGTGAGATAGTTAAACAAATCCGTCAAATCTGCGCCCAAATCATCGCAGCAGCTAAATATACCGAGATCACTATAGAATCTCGCGGTTTTGGGATTGTAATTTCCCGTACCGATATGAACATAACGAATCAAGCGATCGCCTTCTTGACGCACGACTAGAGCAGTTTTGGTATGAGTTTTGAGATCCTTAAAGCCATAGACCACATGGACTCCTGCATTCTCTAGTTTCTTTGCCCAGAGAATATTATTCGCTTCATCAAATCTTGCCTTCAGTTCCACCAAGACTGCTACCTGTTTACCATTCTCGGCGGCTCTGATTAGGGCATGAACGATGGGGGAATCTCCAGAAGTACGATATAAAGTTTGCTTGATCGCTAGAACTTGTGGATCGACAGCCGCCTCTTTAATAAAGCGCTGCACCGTGGTTGTAAAAGATTGATAGGGATGATGAACCAAAAAGTCACCTTCACGAATCACATCAAAAATGTTCTTCCCATTAGTGTCTCCTTCCTTTAGGCGCGGATGTGTCACCGACTTCCAAGACTTATCTTGAAACTCAGGCATTGGCAAAAAGGCGAGAGCCATCAGATCTCCCAAACCAATTAGCCCAGGGATATCATAAACATCGGTTTCGGTAATTCCCAACTGTCCGATTAATTCTTTGCGAATCGCAGGTGGTACATCATTGGCGATTTCCATCCGCACTACTGCACCAAATTTTTGCTTGCGTAATTCAGCCTGTAGAGCTGAGATTAAGTCATCAGCTTCTTCTTCTTCAATATCCAGTTCTGCATCACGGGTAATCCGAAATGGATAATAATTGAGAATTTCCATTCCTGTAAACAATGCTTCGAGATTATGAGCAATTACCTGTTCTAAAGGAACAAAGGTATGCTCGTCTGTCTCAGGAATCTTGACAAAGCGCGGCAAGATACTGGGTACTTTTACCCGCGCAAAGTTCTGCTCACCTGTGAGGCGATCGCGCACAATCACCACCAAACTCAAACTAAGATTAGAGATATAGGGAAATGGATGAGCAGGATCGACGGCTAAGGGCGTGAGTACGGGAAATAATTTTTCTTGAAAATAGGTTTTTAGATAATGCTGATGTTTTTTATCAATATTTTTGTAATCGAGCAGCTTTACGCCGTTCTTATGTAATTCCGATCGCAGTGTATTCTCAAAAAATTCATGCTGCATGGTCACAAGCGGAACCAGCGCGTCACGAATTGCCTGCAACTGCTTGTCTGGTTTTAGTCCATCATCGGTGACGATATCAGTCTGCTGGGCAAACTTTTTTTTCACCCCTGCCACTCGCACCATAAAAAATTCGTCAAGATTCGTGCTGAAAATCGCACAAAATTTAGCGCGTTCTAGTAATGGTGTGCGCGGATCAATCCCCTCATTTAAAACTCTTTTATTAAAGGCAACCCAACTCAGTTCACGGTTAAAGAAATATAGCGCTGGGTCAACTGGCTCTTCTATTGTCTCGGCTTGTGTCTCGGCTTGAGCATTTTGATCGATTATCTGCTGCTGTTTTAGTGGATGCAGTTCTTTCAGAGTCATATTTTGTGTCTCTGACAACTCAACCGTTGCCTCGACTTCAATAACTACATCTTCAGTAAGTTCTGAAGTTTTCTTGGGTAACTCTTTTTTAACTCTGGTCATACAAGTAAATTTATTTTCTTAATAGCTAGATTACCGAAATGTATTTCATTTCTATGTGAGCTTAAACACGATCGCTCCAAAAAAACTAAAAGGGCGCTTTGCGCCCTCTTGCTTCTAACCTAACAAAGCTTCGATGTCCTTACGCAATCCAGCATCTTCAGGTGCAACACTAGAGGCATAATACTTGACAACTTTACCTTCTTTATCAACCAGAAACTTATTAAAGTTCCACTGCACTTGGTTGGCGGTGGTGTCGGTGAGATATTTGTATATGTCCACCATGTCTGCACCC
>JBILGV010000102.1:0-16802 GCA_044350865.1 Pseudanabaena sp.
TAATTTCCGAACCAATACTGGCACAACGCATTCCCTCTTCCACAATCACAATGCGATGGGTTTTTCGCAAAGAGGTGACAATGGTTTCCATATCAAGTGGTTTGAGGGAAATCAGGTCAATTACCTCAGGATCATAACCCCGATCAACGAGAGTCTCCACCGCCTTGAGAACATGGTAACGCATCCGTGAATAGGTCAGAATCGTGACATCAGCACCTTCTCTCACAATTTCGGCTTTGTCGAGAGGCAATAGATATTCTTCATCAGGAATATCTTCTTTGAGGTTATAAAGCAGCACATGCTCAAAGAAAAGAATTGGATTGTCATTACGAATTGCTGACTTTAATAAGCCCTTAGCGTTGTAAGGCGTAGAACAAGCCACCATTTTAATCCCTGGTACGGCTTGGAAATAAGTCTCAAGACGTTGAGAATGTTCGGCTCCGAGGTTACGCCCGACACCGCCAGGACCGCGAATAACGATGGGGATTTTGAAGTTACCACCAGAGGTATAGCGCAACATCCCCGCGTTGTTAGAAATTTGGTTAAAGGCAAGTAGCAAGAATCCCATGTTCATGCCTTCGATGATCGGACGTAAACCCGTCATTGCCGAACCGATCGCCATGCCTGTAAAACTATTTTCGGCAATGGGAGTGTCGAGCAGACGCAAATCACCATATTTCTTATAAAGGTCTTTGGTTACTTTGTAGGAGCCGCCATAATGCCCCACGTCTTCGCCTAAAACATAAACGGCTGGATCGCGCTCCATTTCCTCATCGATCGCTTCTCTGAGCGCGTTAAAAAAAGTAACCTCTGCCATATTTATCTAATGCTTATACATAATTTATTGGGGCTAACCGTAGATTATATCTTTATGAAGCCCCAATCTCGCACCAAAAAACAATTCAAAAAAATGTAGTGGCAATTCATGAATTGCCACTACATTTTTTGTGTCTAGTATTTAAAACGGTAATCTAGGAAGTGAAATATTTGGTAAATTCGGGAGTGAAATGGGGAAATTTGCCCCTGGGAAAAGCCCCTCAAAGGCTGAGCGGACTTTATCAATACCAGGAAATTGGCTTGTAAATCCGTCAAACAAGTTACCTTTGAGCAAGCTGACAAATTCATTTTCCGACAGTTGCTGAATAATTCCCAATGAGCCTTTAGGGTCAACTTCTACCCTTTCGCCAGTTTTTAGTACAACTTGACGGGGCTGCTGATTATCCTGTGAATTGTTATTTTGATTATTTTGATTGTTATTTTGTGAGTTCTGCTCAACATTGAGGACGGGCTTATTGCTAGCAGGCTCAACTTTTAGTGGCTCCAAGGGACGCGACTGCTGAGGATTTTCTTGAGGGAGATTGATCCGAGGTATTTGAGGAAAATTAAATTGCTTAATTTTTTCGTCATTGATCGCATCCTCATTGCCCTTAATATTGCCATTAACATTGCGGGTAACGACAACTTCACCCTCTAAAACCGTGACTTTTTGAAGCCCAGAGTCATCGATTTCTAGTAGATAAGTTGTACCGCGCACACCAGTAGTAATCCCTGCCGAGCAAGCATTCATTGCACCATTGATCAAAATTGTGCCGCGCCGCAGATTCGCACATTGCCCAATTTTTAACAGAGAATTTGCTGATAGACGCGCCACGGCTCCAGTATTAAATAAAAGTGCAGTTCGTGAATTGCCTGTGCGGACTATTTGTGGTTGTCCAGCGACATCATTAACGACTGCTCGTTTAGTTGCTTGTCCATTTTGAATAAAAACTTGGTTGCCATCGAGAATTTCCTTGACAGTGGCTTGGGTGGCTTGTGCTGATACAGGAGCAAGTTGGGGAAATGCCAGTGCAAAAATACATAAACTCGCAAAGAACAGAGCTAATCGCTTTTGTTGTTTAGGTAATTTTGGCAAAAAGTTTGGTAAAGATTTCCATAAAAACATATTTGATTATTCTCCTGTACTGCTAATTCGCTAATTTACACGAAACTACATTAATCCGCTAAGACCATTAGATAATGCAAAAGGTTTCTCTCACATCCGCAGTAATGATGAATAATGTGGCGATCGCTACAAATCAAGTTAGTTATCAGACTAAATTTCGCACGTTTTTGACGAATATCTCCGTAGCGATCGCCCAAGGTAGCAAAACTGCGCTAATTGGCGCAACAGGTTCGGGGAAAACGACATTTTTGCGATCACTAAATCGTTTAACCGATCCATCAGTCGGGATTATTTCTCTGAATGGCAAAAATATCCAAGAAATTCCCATTCAAACCCTACGGCGGCGAGTAATGCTGGTTCCACAGGAGCCGAGTTTGTTAGGTATGAATGTGCATGAGGCGCTTAGCTATCCGCTTAACCTCCAAAATTTACCTCAAAGCGAAATTGATGCGCGATCGCAAAAATGGATTGACAAATTGCAAATCGATCGCAAGTTATTAAACCGCTCAGAGCTAGAGCTATCCCTCGGACAAAGACAATGGGTAGCGATCTCCAGAGCTTTAATCATGGAGCCAGAAATATTACTGCTTGACGAGCCAACATCAGCATTAGATCGGGGTTTATCACATTTGCTGTTAGATACTTTGACCGAGCTAACCCAATCACCTCAGCCTGTCACAGTCGTGATGATCAATCATCAACTTGATTTAGTACAAACATGGTGCGATCGCTTAATTTGCCTGCATAAGGGGGAGCTAGTCCAAGACACTGAAGCAAGTCTAGTTAATTGGCAAGCGATCGATGATTTGTTAAGGCGTGATGTTAATTTTGGGCAAGGTGAGCAGTCAGATGATTGGTAAAATCACGGATCTACTTTCTGCGTAGTTAGATCACTACCTCTTTTCTGGTCAGGACCTCATATAAGTATTTGACAGCTTCTAGCCTTTTTCGGATACGGCTCTTTTGGTTTTGATAAAATAGTTTCTGCTAAATTTCTATTTCAAATGGTTTCTTCCGTGGCGGGTTCGAGAGTTTGGTCTAGCCAATTGGCAAAGTCAGTTGAAATATTTGTACAAGCGCGTACATCAATCTTCATGCGGGTTTGGGGTAATTCGGCAGGTTAGCGGCGCGTGAGCAGAAATAGTAAGGTTGCGCCCAATCCATAGATATCAGAAGCGCGGTTTAATGTCTCGATGAATTACGGGTGGGTAAGTTCATGGAGATAACACAGCACATTTAGGATTTGTTTGGCAATTTCCTGTACTTCCGCTTCATTGAGGCTTTGAAGTTCTTCTAGCATTTGTCTGTTTTTCGGTGAGGTAATGGGGGTGGCGTTATTTTGAATTACGTCATAAATACCTCACTTTTACGAGCCTAAATAGGCTTCTAAAACTTTGGGATCGGTTTGAATTTCGGCGGGTGAACCATCGGCGAGATTGTGTCCTTCGGCTAAAACCCAAATGCGATCGCATAGGGACATAATCACATCCATGTTGTGTTCAATAATCAAAAAGCTCAAGCCTTCCTGATTCCACTTGTGAATATGACCACAAATCTCCTCAATCAAAGCAGGATTTACGCCAGCCGCAGGTTCATCGAGCAGAATTAATTTGGGATCGGTCATCAAGGCGCGAGCAATTTCTAATAATTTGCGCTGACCACCTGATAGAGAACCCGCGTAGTTATCCGCCATTCGGAGCAAGCCCACCGAATCGAGAATATCTCTGGCTTTTTCGCGATTTTCTCGTTCTTGCACAGCGATTTGATGCCCCAAGAACCAAGTATTCCAAAACTTTTCACCAACTTGGTTCTGTACGGCAAGTAACATATTTTCGAGTACTGTCAGACGCGACAGGACACGGGGAACCTGAAAAGTACGAATCATTCCTAACTTAGCGATCGCATGGGGTGGCTTGCCTTGGATGGGGATTCCGTTAAACTGCACCGTACCGCAATCAGGTTTTAAGAAATTAGAAAGCAATCCAAAAAACGTGGTTTTCCCTGCCCCATTAGGACCAATCAATCCTGTAATACTTCCCGCAGGCACTTCGATGTTGGCTTTACTAACAGCATGAATACCGCCAAAGGATTTAGAGATGTTTTCAGCTTTGAGGATTGGGATAACGGACATAAAAGTTTGATTTAAAGTTTGATTTGTGAAGAGTTATTTAAGATAGCGCAAAGCACTGGATATTGGCGATCGCCATAGTAGCGGCGGTTGCATCTAAAGGTCTAAAGAAATGATAGCCTTGCCCTGCATGACAACTATGAGTTTCTAAAAAGCGTAATTGTTCGGCTGTTTCTACACCTTCGGCAATCACATGTAAACCAAGATTTATACCTAAAATAATAATCGCTTTGACAATTTCACTATATTCAGAATTTTGATCAATGCGAGATACAAAGGAGCGATCTATTTTGAGTGTATGGATTGGAAAGCGATGGAGATAACTCAAAGAAGAATAGCCTGTGCCAAAATCATCAATACAAGTATGGATATTTCTTTCTTTTAATTCACTTAAGATTTGAGTTGCGAGAGAAGTTCTTTCGATGAGAATGCTTTCGGTAATTTCTATTTTGAGATTGGTATTACTTAAATTTGCCTTTCTGATTATGGATTCAATTTGCCCAGTCAAATCTGGCTTGGTAAATTGTTTAGCTGATAAATTGACACTCATAGTTAGATTGGAAGCTATTGAGAATTGCTTTTGCCATGCTTGTAATTGATCGCAAGCCTCTTGCAGTACCCAAAAATCTATCGCGGTTATTAGCCCTGCCTCCTCAGCAAGGAAGATAAATTCCTCTGGAAAAATTAAGCCCTGCTCTGGATGCTGCCAACGCACAAGAGCTTCAAATCCAATGATTTGCCGAGATCTAAGATTAACAATTGGCTGGTAATAGACTCGTAGCTCCTCTCTTTCAATGGCGCGACGGAGTTCGTTTTCTATCTTTAGCTTTTTGAGGGCTTCGCTATGCATGGCTGGATTAAATATCTCATATCCCGATCGCCCCTGTTCTTTAGCCCGATACATGGCTGTATCTGCATCGCGTAGTAACTGATCGGGCTGGTTATATTCGCTGGAGTTGAGAGCAATGCCAATACTGGTACTGATAAATATTTCATGTCCATCGATATCTGCTGGTACTTTTAGCGATTCTTGAATTCTGAACACAACTTCAAGAACATCATTGATATCTTCGATCTCTTCAATTAACATTACAAATTCATCCCCCCCCAATCGCGCCACTGTGTCACCACTTCTAAGACAACTAACAAGGCGCTTTGCTATGGTCATCAATAGTTGATCGCCTGCTAAATGCCCAAGACTATCGTTGATAATTTTAAATCGATCTAAATCTAAAAAAAGAACTGCAAATTGTTCAGAGAAAGTATTAGAAAAGGTATTTGCATTGACATGCGTTCGCCTTTGGTATAGTTGTAGAGCATGGCTGAGGCGATCTAGAAATAAAGAGCGATTAGGTAAGCCTGTCAGTGAATCATGGAAAGCATCATGGCGCAATTGAGATTCCATTTTTTTACGTTCACTCAATTCAGATTGAGCTTTTTCATAAAGGGCGGATTGATGAATCGCGATCGCACATTGATCAGCGATCGCCTTAACCAGTGACAGTTCATTCTCATTCCACGGGCGTTCATGATCAAGCTGATATATGCTAAGCCCGCCTAAATAGGTATTTTGATAAAAAAGCGGTGTAATTAAAAGGGATTGAAGACCATATGCTTGAGCGACATCCTTAACTTCTTGAGCAAGATCATCTGTTATTTGAGAAATGCATATTTGCTTACATTCAATTAACTGATCATAAAAATGTTTATACAATTCACAAGGCAGTCCCACCAGTGACTCGTTGCGATCGCCATCACTATAGCTGACATAGCAGACTCGCATAGTATCTGAGCAATCAGGCTGAAAAATCAGGCAATAACTGGCTTGCAAAGCTTCCCGCAATAACTCCGATGTTGTTTGTAATACATCAGCCAGTACAAGCGTTTCGCGCATTGCTTGGACAATTCTGTTAATAATCGTTTCTCGCCATGCTTGCTGTTTAATTTGGGCGATCGCTTCTTTTTGCTGTTGACGTAAGGCAAAATCCTGTAAAGCCCGATTTAACACCATCGGCAACCGAAATAAGCGATCCTTTAAGACATAATCGGTCATCCCTAATTTGATGCATTCAACAGCCGATTCTTCTCCTAAACTACCTGTAACTAGGATAAAGGGAATATCTTGTTGAGATTGCTTTAAAAATTCAAAAGCCTGTAAACCATTAAAGGTAGGTAGACGATAGTCGGACAAAACCACGTCATAGTTTTTTTCTTGTAAATATCTCTGACATTCGATCGCTGTAGTCGTAATGTCATAAGTAAATGATATATCGGCTGATTCGAGTACCAAGACTGTTAACTCTAAATCGTCAGGAACATCTTCGATGATCAAAATGTGCAGTGATCGTGGCGATCGCTGCTGCTTTTCTTCGTTTACATTCTCAAGTTCTGATATCAAGATGCCCATGTTTTACAGTCGCAATTTCAAAATTATATCTAAAAAATTACGACTTTATTTCCTAGTTTAATCAACGACAGCACTTTGCACTTAAATACCCACTGGCAATTGGTTTAGCATCATCCAATAAACCCCCACTTGACGAGAGACTTCCACAAATTGTTGAAAATCCAATGGCTTAACAATATAACTATTAACCCCCAAATCGTAGCAAGCCTTTAAATCATAGTTTTCCGCCGATGAAGTCATTACCACTACTACGAGATTGCGAGTAAGTGGTGATTTACGAATCATTTCTAAAAGTTGCAGCCCATTGATTTTGGGTAATTTTAAATCTAGAAGTACTAATCTCGGTAACGAGTGGGTGGGCGGCTGACCATCTCGACCAAATAGGTAATGAACGGCTTGTTCGCCATCTGTCACAATATCAATTTTATTTACAAAATTATACTGTTTCAAAGCAATTTGAATTAACTCAACATCATTGGGATCATCTTCGACTAACAGAATTTGGGTTGGTTGCATATAATTACAGATATTTTAAACTGAGAAACCACCGAAAGCATCGGCTATATAGCCATTTTCAGTTGAATGTGAGATAAAACATGTAGGGGTAATTCATGAATTGCCCCTACATGTTTTATATTTTTTGTACAAATATAAGTCTTAAATCTTAACAAAAAAAGTTGCGCCCTGATTTGGATATCCTTCAGCCCAAACCAAGCCGCCATGACGCAGCACAATTCTCTGCACGATCGCTAAGCCAATCCCTGTACCTTCAAATTCACTCTCACTATGCAACCTTTGAAATGCACCAAAGAGTTTATCGGCATATTCCATTTGAAAACCTACGCCATTGTCTTGAATTCTGATTGTCCCATCGGCAAGACCATCGATCACGATGCAAGGCTGAGGCTCATGGCGACTAAATTTTACGGCATTGCCAATGAGATTATGAAAAACCTGTTGCAATAATGCGCGATCGCCATATTTTATAGGCAGGTCAGCGATCGTAAACTCTATTAGAGGATTATGGTTAGGATCAGTGCGAATGATCTCGATCGCTTCATCAACTAGCTCTCGAATTGATAATTGCGTTGTCTCTAAAGGTCGCCGCCCATATCGAGATAGGGTAAGCAAGCCATCAATTAATTTCCCCATTTTTTGGCTGCTTCTTTCGATTATTTGCAAATAATGAGCGACTTTAGGGTCATTCAATACCTGATGGTGTTTTTCCAGTTGTTGTTGTAACGCGCTTACAAATCCATTCATGTGACGTAATGGCGCTCGTAGATCGTGGGAAACTGAATATGAAAAAGTTTCCAATTCGCGATTTGTGTTGGCTAATTGATGTGATGTTGCCAAAATCTTATCCTCGGTTTGTTTGCGATCGCTAATATCCCGAACGATTACCAATAATTCGTCATCGCGGTAAGGGGCGATTCGCACCTCTTCATGGACGATTTTGCCAAATTTAGATAGTTGATGCTCATAGATCTGTATTTCTCCCGTAGCGATCGCCTTTTTATGTATCTCCAACAGCATATCTAAAGTTTCGGGCGAGAGAAGTTCGGAAATGTGATTTTGGATCGGTACATATTTGGTCTTATCAAAAGTTGACGGCATAATACAATCTACGCAAGTACCATCAGGTTTTAGTATCAATAACAAATCTGGAAGAGCTTGGACAATGGCAAGGTTACGAGCCTCACTCTTTTTTAAATCCGCAGTTCGTTCCTCAATTCTTCGCTCTAGTTCTTCATTTAGTTTTTGTAAAGCATGTTCAGCATTTTTGCGATCGCTAATATCTTGGACAGTTGCCACTAAAAAATCAACCGTGCGATCTGCCTTCCGCACCGATTTGACATTGATGCAAGCATAAATAATCTGTCCATCTTTACGAATAAAGCGCTTATCCATGACATAGCCGTCACTCTCACCGCGCATTATTTTTTCATATTCAGCTAGATCAAGATCGAGATCGTCAGGATGGGTGATTTGCGTCCAAGCAATATGTGGCAGCTCTTCACGCGAATAGCCATAAATCTCACAGAGGCGATCGTTAAACCTTACCCAACGATGGGTTTCGGGCGAAGTGATCGCCATGCCAATGAAGGGTAAATCGTAAAATAAATTGAGAATTGCTTCATTCTGGAGTGATGTTGTTTCTATCTCATGCAGATTATCCATATCTAATTTCTTCCCCCTTTTTAAGGAGGATTGAGGGGGATCTCTTAGAACACATTTAAGAATTATCTAGATCCCCCCCAGCCCCCTTACGAAAGGGGGGAGAATTAATGCCTTGTCTTCTTCCCTTTTTAAGGGGGATTGAGGGGGATCTCTTAGACTTTCTAATCGTAGAAAGAAATTCTTAAATGGTTGGTAATAATTAGACTTTAACAAATTGTTTCTCAATCAGTCCTGTCAAACTATCTGTCCAATGGGTTGCCAAATCGAGGGTTTCCGCCTCCACCATCACGCGCATCAGTGGCTCTGTGCCTGAAGCCCTTACTAAAATCCTACCCCGATCGCCTAAATCTTGTTCAGCTAAAGCGATCGCTTGCACGAGGGCATCACAGGTCTGCCAATTACGGCGCAATTCCCGATCTTCGACACGCACATTTTTGAGCAACTGGGGATATGGGTGAAAGCTTTGATCCATTAACTCAGCAAGAGGAGCTTTTTGCTTAACAAGGGCGGCAAGGTGTAGCGCTGCTAGCAAACCATCGCCACTCACTGCGTAATGACGACAAAGCACATGCCCCGACTGTTCACCGCCCAGCATCGCGCCCGATCGCACCATTTCTGCATGAACATATTGATCGCCAACGGCGGTACGCACAAAGTTACCACCCAGTTTTTGCCAAGCCCTTTCAAAGCCGAGATTTGCCATCACCGTGGTCACGATCGCACTGTTGGGAAGTTGATCATTTTCTAATAATTCCTGTCCCCACAGATACAAGATGTAATCGCCATCAACCACACGCCCTTGACTATCAACAGCCAAGACGCGATCGGCATCGCCATCAAAGGCAAAACCGAGATCAGCCTCATTTTCCTTGACCGCAATTCGTAAGGATTCGAGGTGAGTGGAGCCACAGTTAACATTAATGCGATCGCCGTCGGGTTCTTGGTGTAAACAAATGACCTCTGCGCCCAAATTACGAAATACTTCTAAAGAAACACGAGTTGCGGAACCATAGGCAAGATCCAACACGACTTTTAAGCCGCTCAAATCACAGGCGATCGAATTTTGCAATGACTCCTGATAGCGATCGATCAAATGTGCTTTTTCTTGGTACTTGCCCCAATTAGTTGAGGTGTTAACTAGATCGGCATGAAGTCGCGATTCTAAAACCGTCTCGATCGCTTGTTGTGTTTCACCGCAAAGTTTTGTGCCATTTGCCCCAAAAAATTTAATCCCATTGTCTTCAGGGGGATTATGGCTAGCGGAAATCATCACGCCGCCGAATATTTCAGGTGAGTTAGCGGCTAAATACGCCACCGCAGGTGTAGGACATAAACCCAGATGCCACACATCCCAACCCGCCGCCGTCAATCCTGCGGAAATTGCCGAAGAAAGCATATCCCCAGATGTTCGTGAATCCTGCCCGATCGCAATCACATGGGATTGATGCGCCTTGGCTTTGTGAGACTGTTCTCGCTCAACCCGCTCTTTTAAAATTTTCCCCGCGCTAATTCCCACTTCAAGGGCAAGGTTCGCTGTCAAAAAACTACCGACATGACCACGAATGCCATCTGTGCCAAACAATTTCATAATTTAACTCCACTCACCAGCGCGTATTTTCTCATAGTAAAGCTTTCGGTGCATAACGAGTTTCGCCTCTCAACAAGCGATCGCGGTATCATTAGCGTGAGTTCAAACAACGATGGGAAAATATTATGGACATATTGTTTAGCTTTGTAATTGGTGCAGGTGTCTTCTTTGGCATTGGCAGTTCATCCTTTAAAGTCGTTAACCAAGGAGAAGAAGCCTTAGTCGCCTCCTTCGGGAAATACAAACGCAAACTTCCTGCGGGTCCCCATTTTATTTTGCCTTTTATCGATACCGTTAGCTACAAAGGCACAATCAAAGAACAAGTATTAGATATCCCCGCCCAGCAATGTATTACTCGCGATAACGTGCCGATTACTGCCGATGCGGTCGTCTATTGGCGGGTCGTCGATATGGAAAAAGCCTTTTATCGCGTCGAAAATTTGCGTCAGGCGATCGTCAATATTGTGCTGACCCAGATTCGCTCTGAGTTGGGCAGTTTGGAACTCGATGAAACATTCACCGCGAGAAATAAAATCAACGAACTGCTGTTACGCGATCTCGATGAAGCAACCGATCCTTGGGGCGTAAAAGTAACGCGGGTAGAGTTGCGGGATATTTTGCCAGCCAAGGCGGTGCAGGAGTCAATGGAACTGCAAATGACTGCTGAACGCAAAAAACGGGCGGCGATTCTCACATCTGAGGGCGATCGCGAGGCGGCGATTAACAAAGCGAGGGGTTTAGCAGATTCGCAATTACTTAATGCTGAAGCTTCACAAAAGGCGGCGATCCTAGAGGCGGAAGGTCAAAAACAATCGCGAATCTTACGCGCTGAGGCAGAGCGTCAGGAACAGGTACTCAAGGCTCAAGGGACGGCTCAGGCGATGCAAGTATTATTGCAATCGATGAAAGGTAATGCTCAGGCACAGGAAGCATTGCAATTTTTATTAGCCCAGAGCTATATCTCGATGGCAACGACCGTTGGTTCTAGTGGTAGCAGTAAAGTTTTATTTCTCGATCCGCGATCGCTACCTTCGACCTTAGAAGGTCTGAAATCAATTGTTGATAGCCCCGATACAGGTGATTTACCAATTAAAGATTGGACGAAATAACAGTAGAAATGCGAGTAGGGGCAGTTCATGAACTGCCCCTACTCGCGTTTTTGCATTATACCGATGGACTAATGGGAATGCGTTTAAGCAAATGATATTTACAACCAGCAGCAAGAATATGCACCCGTAAATTGTGAATAGTCAAAGGTGCTGAGCCACTTACCCATAGTTGATTGCTATAGGAAACTTCACCAGGATCAACAACCGTGACTGTACCGCGCCCCATTACTCGCATAATGTGGTTCGGCTCAAAAATGGCGACTGTATCTTCATCGATGCCGATGCCTAGCTTTTCGGGGTGGGCGGCGATCGCTGTCATCAGACGCGCCATGCGATTGCGATTATGGAAATGCTGATCGACAATGATGTCGGGCAGAATACTCAAGCCTGTACCCATGTTCACCAGTTGCTTATGGGGTGACTCGCCACTACTGCCACCAGAAATCATGTTATAGCCCATAGCGGCGGCTCCAGCGCTAGTACCCGCCAAAACTAAACGTTGTTCAGTAATGCGCTTGGCGATCGTAATTGCAAAAGGAGTATCGGCAATCAATCCACATAGACGCAACTGATCGCCACCTGTCATGAAAATTCCCGTAAACCGATCCACGAGTGCCTCGGCGGCGGGATAGTCATAATTGGGACGCTCACGAATATCCAATACTTCAACCATGCTTGCACCGAGTTCAGTGAAGATGTCATGGTAAATCCGCCCGATAATATCGGGTTCTCTCGAAGCGCAGGGAATTATGGCAATCCGAGATTGGGAGCCGCCAGAACTTTCCACAAAGGCTTTGAGGATTTTGCGGTCTTGGACTTTGTCCTCTCCACCACCAATTACCATTACCGCCGACTTAATAATTTGAGTCATGCCCCTATCTATCGCCCTATCTTCATCTAGATTCAGCATATTAGCAGATTGGTCAACAAATTGCTTCAGGCGATCAATTAGACTAACAGCTTGACTCATATTTTTCTCTTGCTGACTCCCCAATGGTTTGAATTACCTCCATTGATGATTACATGGCTAGCACTAGGCTACCCACAAGGGCATTGTATAACTTTTATGCTGTATTTAATTATCAAAGTATAAAGGCGCTGAGCGCCCTCTAGCTTTAATTTCAGCTTTAGCTTTAATTTCGGCTTTAGCTTTAATTATTGTGCTTTAATCGTTTTGCCAACATTCATGGCTGACCAAATCACAAATCCGATCGCGCAGTAGGTAGTGATTATCTTCTAATTCTCGTTCGATCTGACACCACTCGCGATCGCGAAAGAAGCGGCAGAGGCTATGAATGGGTTGACTACGGCTAAGGCGACCGCTTTCGAGTAAATGTCTTGCTTCGTCTTGGATAGCGCCAATGGAATAGTAAAGTGATTGCAACATAATCAAACTCTCTATATGTTTTTTTGCTGAAAAAGTCAATCCTAAACAGCCAATGTTTTATGACTTATCCTGATCCAGCAGAGAGGTTTGTCTGTGCTAGAGGATACAAACTCCAGTTATTTTCCCATGATGGTTTATTGACCCAATAAAACGAAACGAAACGCAAAGGAATAATATATTTCTTTATATTCACGAATATTGAAACGCCTATCACAATTCACCCTTAAAGGCACGATCAAGTATTGATGGCAACATTGCATCAAGTTCTTTTATAGACATTTCACGCTCCTGTTTCATGATGTCAACTTTAGCTTTAACTTGCCGTGACTTTTGTTGCGTTGACATTGGAGGAAGTGGAATATTGACTTTTAAAAAGTCTAGCCTTATCACGGCTTAAATTATTGCACCAAAGTTACACCGTTTACCCCTGAAACCCAGAAGAGCCAAACAGTTTTTTTACCATATCTAAATTCAAAGCTATTAAGTTATTAATAAAAGCATTAATATTATATTTATCTTAGCAAACAAATATATTTATTCCCCTGAAATCTTGTCGGGGATTAATAATTGTGGCTCGAATTATTAAATGTTACTCCCTTCCCAGTATAAAATTAAACGTCAATAAAAACACAAAAGAAAGGTGATAACACAAGATAGACAGATTAGAAAAACTAAGAGAGATCGATTTAGTTCCGCCAGAATCGCATTGGACACCTTAACAGGCGATCGCCCCTCACAATATTCCTCGACCTATTCTCCAACCAATGCTTACATCACAAATCTTAAATTATCAGGAGACTCGGAAAATACTCGGAAACTGAAGCCTTTGGATACCCGTATTCAACTGGAAAGAACTAGCGATCGCCTCACCTTTAAAATTCCTAGTCTTGGTTATCGTCCCATCACATGGATTTTCGGTGTTCTAGCTGGCGGCATCTATTGGGGTTTAACAAAATTTATTCTTCCTTACCTGAATACTTGGGGCATTTTTTCACAGGTTACTTTGGGTTTTGCGGCTTTTGTCGTAGGGCTGATGTCATTGATGTGTGCTTTACTGTTTGTTTATGCGCTGATCGGTAACGTCTTAATTGAAATGGATCGCCAAACCTTTCGGATTGCATGGCATCTGTTCGGACTTCGTGTCGGTCGTGAACGTGGTTATAACTCGGAAATCACCCGCATTGGGATTGAAGAAATTCAGTCAGATAATGGCTCAAAAACCACTCACTATGCAATCTGGAGAGGTAATACCAAGCGTCGATTTGATTCGATTTTGATGGAAAAAGATGAAATGGATTGGATCTTAGGTGAATTAATCGACTTTTTAATAGAGATATATAAATAGAGATGTCATCACAAGAAAACTCAAATTATATATACCAAGTCGGCGGCAGTCTCTCTTTGGATGCCCCCACCTATGTGGAAAGACAGGCGGACAGCGAGCTATATGAGAGCTTAAAGGCTGGCGAGTTTTGTTATGTGCTGAATTCTCGGCAGATGGGGAAGTCCAGCTTGCGCGTTCGCACGATGAAGAAATTGCAAGAAGAAAATTTCACCTGTGCAGCGATCGATATTACAGCGATCGGCACGTCAGACATTAGCCCCGAACAATGGTACGCAGGACTAATTGATAGTATTGTTAGCAGCCTCAATTTATATGATTCCTTCGATTTGGAAGATTGGTGGGATCGACATAGTTTGATTTCTCCTGTGCAGCGCTTTGGTAAGTTTCTTGATGAAGGACTGCTAAAAAAAATCTCTTCCCCAGTAATTCTATTTGTTGATGAAATTGATAGTATTCTTAGCTTGAGTTTTCCCGTTGATGATTTTTTTGCCCTAATTCGGGAATTATTTAATCGTCGAGCCGATCGCGTTGCTTACAAACGGTTAACATTTGCCCTGTTTGGGGTAGCGACACCTTCCGATTTAATTCGCGATAAACAACGCACTCCCTTTAATATTGGACGGGCGATCGAGCTAAGAGGTTTTCGGTTACAAGAAGCAAAACCATTGCTGCGTGGCTTGTTAAGCAAATCTCAAAATCCAGTCGCAGTTCTCAAGGCGATCCTTGCTTATACAGGTGGACAACCATTTTTAACTCAAAAAATTTGTCAAATTATTCTGTCTTCAAAAGAGCAGATTCCCTTACAACAAGAACTTGTGTGGGTGAATGATTTAGTGCGATCGCGTCTAGTTGATAACTGGGAGATCCAAGACCAGCCTGAGCATTTTAAAACAATTCGCGATCGCATTCTCTGGAGTAGTGAAAATCGCCAAGGGAAATTGCTTGGTTTGTATCAACAAATTCTGATCTCCGAACCATCTATGCAAAAGATAGAATGCGGAATTATTGCCGATGATACGCCTGAACAGACAGAATTACGCATCACGGGATTAGTCGTTAAGCGTGAAGGTAAGCTCAGGGTTTATAACCCAGTCTACGCAGCGATCTTTAATCAAAATTGGGTCAACCAAGCCTTAGCCAATTTGCGTCCCTATGGTGAAACCTTTAAGGCTTGGGTGGATTCTAACTATAAAGACGAATCGAGATTATTGCGCGGACAGGCTTTACAGGATGCTTTAACATGGTCAGCCGATAAAAATCTCAGCAATCATGACTATCATTTTTTCTCAGCCAGTCAAGAACTAGAGAAACGCGAAGTGGAAATCGCCCTTCTCGCACAGTCAGAAGCCAATCAGATTCTCGCGGCGGCAAAGCATAGATTGGAACAAACCCTAGTCGCTGAGCAGAATGCCAAAACTAGGCTAGTGGAAATGCAAAAGAAGTTGGAAGCCAGTTTAATGGAAGCGGAGGTTGTTCTCAAAAGTGCATCAGCAAAAGCGACATTTATTCTCAATCAAAATTTTGAAGCTCTTCTAGAAGCAATGGATGCGGGTAAACAGTTACAGGATTTGGAAGTCGCTATAGGTGAAAGAGCAAGTTTACGAATGCATGGAATTACGGCTCTACATCAAGCGATTTATAACTTGCATGAATATAATCACCTTGCTAAACATATCGATATTGTCACTTGCATTGCTGTCCATCCCGATGATCTGCTCATTGCTTCAGGTAGTAGCGATCGCACAATTAAAATTTGGGATATCAAAGGGAATTTACGGCAAACCCTAACTGGTCATGCCCATTGGGTTACTGGGCTGAGCTTTAGTCGCAATGGCAAATATCTTGTTTCTTCCAGTCGTGATGGTACAATCCGACTCTGGAAAATGAATCGATCAACAAAACTATATTTTGACCGACCCGATCAAATTCTCAAAGACCACCAAGCTCCTGTTCTAGATGTCAAATTCAGTCCAATGGATGCTATATTTGCATCCTGCGGGGAAGATACCAAAATCAGATTATGGAAAGAAGATGGAACTCTATTCAATACTTTTAATGGTGGTCATCACAAGTGGGTAAGTTGCCTTTGCTTTAGTCCAGATGGTCAAAGAATTGTTACTGGCAGTGCTGATCGCACATTGATCGTTTGGAATATCAATGGTACTCTCATCCGCACCATCAAAGCCCATGATAGTTTCATTGAAGATATAGACATTTCACCATCAGGACGAATTATTGCCTCTGTCAGTCGCGGTCGCGATATTAAGCTGTGGAACATGGAAGGAGATCTGCTAACGGTTCTAGAAAGTCACACTGATAAAGTGCTGGGAGTTCGTTTTCATCCCCAAGGTAAATATCTCGTTTCTGTAAGCAGCGATCGCACTGTTAAGGTTTGGGATACTAAAGGAAACTTACTAAAGACTCTGTACGGACATAAAGGCGGTGTGCATAGTGTTTGTTTTAACGTAACTACTCAGGTGTGGAGTAAAAAGCATAAAACACCGATTTAGTAAGTGTTTCACCACTTTTTCAATAAAATACTGTTGTCAATAACATCTTAAAAATAGTTCTTATTGAGAATAGATAAGGGTTTACTCGATTAAGAAAGACAATCAAAACGCTACTGGTAGTGTTTTTGTTTATTCTCAATTCTACGGCTAGTACCTGAGTAGTTACGATGATTCTATAGAAATTCTTGAGCATTTGCAAAATCCA
>JBILGV010000023.1:0-46790 GCA_044350865.1 Pseudanabaena sp.
AGCCTATGGTTTTTTGAATTTTATGAATTTTCGTTCTAGATTATTAGCCTGCCTTTCTCATTAGTTTTACTTATCCCCTCAAACCCAGAAGAGCCACAAAAGAATTGGAGCGCCTAACGAATTAAAAGTTACCTTGCCCTACTCCCAAGAAGAATTTGGCGTACCGAAAAATCTATATATATTAGGAACAATGAACACAAGCGATCGCTCGATCGCCCTACTAGACATTGCCCTCCGCCGCCGATTCACCTTCATCGAACTTAAACCCGACCCCGAACTACTCAAAGAGAAAATTATAGATGGAATCAAACTAGACCAACTGCTCATCCAACTCAACAAACGCATTACCCTCCTCATCGGACGCGATTACCAAATCGGACATAGCTACTTCATGAATGTTGACACACCCGAACACCTCCGATTTACTTGGTATCACCGCATCATTCCCCTACTGCAAGAATACTTCTATCACAACAGCGAAATGCTGAGAGTAGCGATCGGCGAACAATTTATGCCAAAGATTCAAGTAGATCCTATCTTACAAAAAGCACTCGGTAATTTCTTCCCTTCTGAACCTCAGTATGAAATCGCAGAATTAGAAGACGATGACTTTAGAGATGCATTGTTGAAATTGACCGATTGGTAATGTGTATTTGTGTGAGGCGATATCGCCTTTACTGTACTTATTCAAATAGCGATTTGGCTAGAATCTCATAAACCGAGCATTTGTTTGACATCATTTAGAGCGACCACCATCTAATCACGATTTCACTTCAAGCAAATAGCGATCGCCGTTAATATTAAAAAAGTTTTATAGGGCATAAGGCTATGACCATTACAGCAATTAGACCCATTACTATGGATGAGTTTCTGCAATTGCCAGAGACAAAACCAGCTTCTGAATTTATTGATGGACAAATCACTCAAAAACCTATGCCACAAGGAGAACACAGTCTATTACAGGGGACACTCTGTCAAACCATTAGCCAAATTACTAAGCCAAAACAAATTGCTCTAGCCTTTCCAGAATTGCGTTGTGTTTTTGGTGGATTAGTGATCGTTCCAGATATCGCCGTATTTCGTTGGGAGAGAATTCCTCGTTTGCCATCAGGTCGCATCGCTAACCGTTTTGAAATCCATCCTGATTGGGCAATTAAAATTCTTTCTCCTGATCAACGATACAAACAAGTTTTAGGAAAACTCTTACACTGTGCTGAATATGGGACTGGGCTAGGTTGGCTACTGGATGCAGAGGATGAAACCATTTTAGTAGTAGATAGCGATCGCCGCGTTCAAGAATTTACAAATAGCGATCGGTTACCAGTTCTTACAGGAATTGATTTAGATCTGACGGTTGAACAAGTCTTTAGCTGGCTAAGTTTTTAGATGATTGATTTTTGTAACTAGCGATCGCCTTTACTGCAATTATTCAAATGATCTTGAAATTTCTCCCATGTTATTTCTTGGGCAATATATTTGGGAGCATTGGGCTGATAAGGTGCAACCAAGCGATCAATAGTTAAAATTTCAGCGCGATCGCTAATTACTGGCACATCAGGATCAAAGGCCGTTGATCGCATTAACGAACTGGAAAAGCCCTTAAAAATCATCACCTCATCAAATTCATCATCAATCTTGAGTTTTACTAATAAAACCTCTTGAGGATGTTGCACACTATAAGCTTCTAGCTGTTTACCTTGATTTTGAGACATAGAAATTTTTGAATAGAAATTTTTGATTGGATGAGGAACTGAATCTGCAATGATAAGGTCAACAGCCATGAAGTTACCGCACTTTGCTTATGTTGACAACCCGATCGCCAATTTGCGCTTTATTTATCAGTATTTTTACTCTATCTATAGTTATCCCTTTAGGTCAACCAGAGCATCAATCAGAAGCGATCGCTCAAACCACTTTTGGACGAACAGGACAAGATGGCGATCGGGGTCGCGATGGGCGCAGTGGGCGCGATGGGTCGGATATCAAAATCGTTGGTGATGGGAAGCCAGCATCTCATAATCTTACTGGTACTGTGGGCGAAGACGGTGAAGACGGAACCGCAGGGCGATCGGCTAATAGTTGCGAACAGCCCTATCGTCCTGAATATTCACTATTAGGTGCATCGGGAGGGAACGGCGGTAATGGTGGTAATGGTGGGCGTGGTGGCAATGGCGGCAATGCAACGATTTTTTATACTGATGTGACGGCTCTGCAACAAATAGAAATTCGTAATGCGGGTGGTGCGGGTGGTCGTAATGGACGTGGTGCGATCGCTGGTAAGGGTTGTGAATGTCAAGAATCAGAATGGCAAATAAGATATTGCGCTTGGGAAATTGAGCGCCGTCCTTTTAAAGATGCGAAGAAAGATGCAAAGAAAGACCCGAAGAAAGATGACAAAGCTCCTTGGAAATATCACTCTACTGAGACGGAACTATGTCGGCGATCATCAGATGGTTTTGATTTTTTCAAATCATCGCCGCGAATTTCGGAATATCGTCAAGATGATTGGTTGTATCGACGCACCAGTAAAGGGGTTTCGCGCACTGATTCCTATTCTTGTCAGGCGGGACGGGATGGTGCTGCTAGCAGTAATGGACGCAACGGCGAAACAGGCTCCTATGGCAAGGTTACACTTGTACCGCGTTTAGATATTCCATCGGAAATAACAGGCGATCGCGCTGCTTTGGTGGATACTTTAGGTAAAAAAGTTGGCTTGATTAAAAATATCTGGGTCGAGAGAAGTGGCTTATCACGCCTATTGCGTCCCAGTTCTGATGTGTCCGATCAATATACTTATCTCAAAGACACAGCACGATTATTCTATCGTTTTGAGTGGGGGGCTTTGGCGACACCGCAAACATTGGGAATCGATCGCGTGGAGGTTGGGGCGATCGCTAATGTCCGTAATGAGGAAGCCCTAATTGATTTTCAGATTCCTGCAACTTTGGAGTATCAAATTAGTAACGAACCGAATCTTCAAGTAGTCAAAATCACGGGCGGTTTTGCGCCCGATCGCGTAAGTAGTTTTAAATTAGAAAAAATATCGGGTGTAGGTACAGAAAATCAGCTAGTCCTAAGCGATCGCGGTAATGTTCGTGACTTGCTGAAAAGTAGCCAAATCGAGGTGCAATGTTTTAGCAAAGAATCAGCAACAGGTATAATTGCCGATGATTATATTCAACGTCGCAGCATTACGTTCAAGATTCCACCGAAACTGGAGCCGAGCAATGGGGCGATCGTGAATGGTAATACTTATACTTTGCCTGTGGGACGCTATTGTTCACCTTGGCTAAAGACTGATTACAAGGCGGCTTATGGAATTGTCATCAAGCAAACTACCAAAAGTGGCAAGGTATACGATCAGAGTATTGACTCAACTTTTATCGTTGGTAAGTAGCCCAAGGCAACAGGTGAAAGTGCGGTAATTAAATATAGGAGAAGGAGAAAATGGAAGAATTACTTGAGCTTAAGCAATTTTTGGTTAGTGGAAACATCCCACAAGCGCTTTTATTGGTGGAGGAAATGACCGAAATGAGTAAAGATGATAAGCTCAACAGGATTTCTAGTTTTGCCAAAGTTCTGTTACTCCATTTAATCAAACGTTCAGCAGAAGGGCGAACAACGCGATCGTGGGATGCTTCGATTGAGAATGCTGTATATGAAATTCAAAAAACTAATCGTAGACGCAAGGCTGGTGGTACTTATCTTGCGTTAGCTGAGTTGAGAGAAGCTGTGGCTGATGCTTATCGAGTCGCTTTGTCTGGCGCGGCGGCTGAGGCTTTTGGTGGTTGCTACACCGTAACGCAACTAGATGCTATGGTCGATCGCACCACAATTATTGATGAAGCGATCGCTTTAGTCTTAAATCAACAAAATTAAGACGGGCGGCGCTTTGCGCCGCCAACGCCAATTTATTCTTCAATTGTGATCGAGATAATTTTGTCACCGCGACGGATGGCTTGAGCGACTTCGGTATCGGCAGTATAGCCAAAAGCAGCATATTGACCATCTAAAAATGATGCGTCACCGAGTGTGATGAAAAATTGGCTCGTGGCACTGTTGGGATCGTTAGTACGCGCCATCGAGAATACGCCAGCTTTATTGTGCTTAATCACAGGCTTTTTGCCGCCAGTTAAGACTTGACCGACCGTTGCGGCGGTGTCACCCTCAGCAAAAATTTCTAACTTGATGCGATCGCCTGATCCACCAGTACCATTACCTAGGGGATCGCCGCCTTGAATCACAAATCCTGGTTCGACACGGTGAAAGGTTAGCCCGTCATAGAAACCATGCTTAGCTAGGTCAACGAAATTTTTGACAGTAATGGGAGCATGTTCGTCATCAAACTCAGCACGGATAGTTCCCTTGGCGGTTTCGATTACAGCACGGATCATAAATAAATTTACCTGAAATTTTTTGAGTGTTAAGGCAGCTTAAAGTATAGCAACCGCTAAGGGCGTTAAGACGCAAAAAGTAAGGTTAATTCATGAACTGTCCTTACTTTTCGAGTTTTGCATAGCCTCTTGAAGAAAAATTAGCAGATTGTAAACCTGATATTTTAGCCCTATCCCAGAAAGTCTCAGAAAACTGTATTACCCACCCTAATTGTTTGATTGTTTATACCCGCTAAGATAAGAAGTTCCTTTGTTTGGCTTAGAAAAATCCACGAAATTTTTAGAATTAGTGTCAAATGTAATTGAAAATACAGATAGAGGTTCTCCAATTACTCCAATATTATTCACTCCTCTAGGTGTCTCGTCAGTTACTATAATTCCTTTCGGAAGTTTACATAAGAATTTTTGATCGTTACGATAAATAGAAATATCCTCTGTGAGTATTCCTTTCATTCGTGTTGGTTCATTTATATAATTCCAAAAATTGGCTAGTAGAAAGCAAGACATAAACAGATTAAATATATTTCTAACTCTTTTCCGAGTCCGACTATCATCTTTTGGCACAGGATTCACTATGTAAACTATGTACACCATTGGCAGAAAAACTACTACTACTAACACAAAAAACAAAATTGCTTCCATACATTTTCAGCAAAATTTTACTGTTGATAAAAACAAACAGGGATTGAGGATGTATCGGAATATGAGTCCAAAACTATAATGTTTGTAATCTCATTAAACTCTCATTTAGAGCGAGTGGGAAAATTAAATCAAGAGCCTCTGAAATATTTCCTTGTGCGAGGTTGCGGGACAAAGCCTCGTAACACCATTTCTTGACTGGTAAGGGAGTATCATTAAGTATATAGATCGCTTTTATAGATCGCTTTTGAGGATCGTAAATATTTATGGATAGCAATAATTTGCTGAAGCAATTACTCATGCTTGGCGTGGGTACGACTTCGATTGTGTTAGAAAAGATCAAAGAAGCCAGTGAAGATTGGGTTAAGGATGGCAAGATCGATCCCGATCAGGCTTCAGAAATTCTCAATGACATTGCTAGTCGGCTTAAATCCGAGCAAGGAAATTTGGAGGCTTTAATTCAGCGCCAGATTAAGAACGTGATGCAGGATTTGGGTGTGCCACGCCAAAATGAAATGGACGAATTGCGTGGGCGGATCGATCGCCTTGAGCGGCAGATGCGTGACATAGAAAATAAACAATGGCGCTAATTAATGGATGATGCAGGGATTCTCTATTTGGTGGGAACGCCAATCGGTAATTTGGAGGATATGACTTTCAGAGCGATCGCTACTTTAAAACAGGTAGATTTAATCGCGGCGGAAGACACTAGACATACAGGCAAGTTATTACATCATTTTGGGATTGATACACCCCAAACCAGTTACCACGAGCATAATGCTTTTAAGCGTGTACCTGAATTGATTGAGAAGTTACAACAAGGACTGGCGATCGCTTTAGTTACCGATGCAGGAATGCCCGCCATTTCCGATCCTGGGGTAGAACTGGTGCAGGGTTGTATTGCGGTGGGAATTAGGGTTGTGCCGATTCCTGTTGTCACCGCAGGGATTGCCGCTTTGACTGCATCTGGTTTTGCCACGCAGTATTTTGGCTTTGATGGATTTTTGCCAACGGATAAAAAAGAAAAACGCGATCGCCTCGAAATTTTGCGCTTAGAAACCCGCACGATGATTCTTTATGAGTCACCACATCGGTTATTGCGTACTCTTGAGGATTTAGCTGAGAGTTTGGGTAAAGAACGTCAAATTGCGATCGCGAGAGAACTCACGAAACTCCATGAAGAATTTTGGCGCGGCTCAATAGAAGATGCGATCGCCTATTTTACAGTTCAGGCTCCGCGTGGCGAATTTACTTTGGTATTAGAAGGAGCGCAGCCAAAGGAAAAGACTGTCTGGACAGAAGATGTGATTTTGCGAGAGTTACAAAATTTGATTGATTCGGGAATTTCGCGATCGGATGCAAGCCGTCAATTAGCCGAACTTGCGGATTTACCCCGTCGTCAGATTTATCAGTTAGCACTGACTGTACAGGAATAAATTTATTTCCTGCGGCGTAAAAACACTAATAACTTCTCAAAGCCTTCGGACAGAGGTGCGATATTTTCAATGACCGCACCTGAAATGGGATGTGTAAATGTAAGTCGCCATGCATGGAGTGCTTGTCCTGATAGATATTGCGAAACTTCTTTATTTGGATGTCCATAGACAGGATCGCCAGCGATCGCCCATCCCATATATGCCGAATGGACACGAATTTGATGAGTGCGTCCTGTTTCGAGATCGAACTTAACTAAGGTGTAATGTCCCAAACGCTCTTTGATTTGCCAATGGGTAATCGCTTTGCGTCCATCTTCAATTACAGCCATTTTTTTACGATCGCTTTTGTGTCTGGCGATCGGCGCATCAATTACTCCCGATTCACACCCTAATTGAACTTTCGGAACTCCACGCACAATTCCTAAATATTCTCGCCTCGCGGTTTTTGCTTGAATTTGAGCCTGTAAATTTTGATGAGCGCGATCGCTTTTTGCCACCACCATCACGCCGCTAGTATCCTTATCCAAACGATGCACTATTCCAGGTCGCTGAGTTCCATTTATGCCAGAAAGTTCTTGGCAATGGGCTAAAAGAGCATTTACTAAGGTTCCATCACTATGTCCCGCCGCAGGATGGACAACTAGCCCCGCAGGTTTATTAATTACGATTAAATGTTCGTCTTCGTAGAGAATATCTAAGGGGATTTCTTGGGCGATTAAATCTAATGGTGTGGCGATTGGTGTAGTTAACTGAATGCGATCGCCTGTCTTAATTAAATTTTTTTTGTTGTTACAAAGAACGTCATTAACGATGACATAACCTTCGTCAATTAATGTTTGAATACGCGATCGCGATAGGTCGGTGAGTCGCTCTGCTAAAAAGCGATCAATCCGCTCAGGTGTATCTAAATCTGCTACAACTTCAATCAAATTATTACTACTTTCTATAGGGCTTATTTCTAAATTTATCGCATTTAAAGTCATCGTAATTTAATTTGTGATTCTCACTAAGTTATCCCGATGAATTACCGTTTCTTCACCATCGAAACCTAATAAACGGGGAATGTCCTCCGATTGCGATCCGAGAATCCGAACGATGTCACTGCTGCCATAATTTGTAATACCTCTAGCAATTTCCTTCCCATTGCGATTGCATAAACTCACGGATTCATTTGACTCAAACTTCCCTTCTACTTGCATAATTCCCGCAGGCAATAGCGATCGCCCTTGAAGAATAACTGCATTCACCGCACCATCATCTAAAAACAATTTACCCACAGGAACCATCCCATAGGCAATCCAGCGTTTCCGTGCATTGACTGTCTTCGGTTGCGCCGCGAATTGTGTACCGAAGTTCTCTCCATTGAGAATTGCAGATAAGCGTTCAGGAAAAGCACCTTTAGTAATCACAGTCCGCACCCCCGCCGCCGAAGCAATTCTGGCTGCATCAAGTTTGGTGGTCATTCCCCCAGTTCCCCATTGTGTACCGCCGCCCTGCGCTCCTAATGCTTGTTTCTCACCGATCGCTTGGCGTAGTCCTTGTAATTCCTCATATTCGACAAATTCGACGGGCTTTGCGTCAGGATTTTGACGTGGATCATCGGTATAGAGGCGATCGACATCGGTTAAGAGAAATAACCAATCAGCTTCGATTAGGCTTGCCACAAGAGCCGATAGAGTATCATTATCGCCAAATTTCAACTCTTCCACCGCGACTGTATCATTCTCATTCACAATTGGTACAACCCCAAGTTCCAACAACTCATGGAAAGTCGCGTGAACGTTCATGTAATGCTGTCGCTGAATGAGATTACCTCTGGTTAATAGAACTTGAGCGACTGGCTGTTGTAGCGAACCAAAAAAGTCATCATAAATTCGCATCAAGCGTCCTTGCCCGACCGCAGCTACAGCTTGTTTTTGAGAAATTTTGCTTGGGCGTTGTTTTAAGCCTAAGCGACCGCAGCCAATTCCCACTGCGCCCGAAGACACTAACACCACGCTATGCCCATCTCGCCGCAGATGAACGATCGCTTCTACTAATTTAGCGATCGTGGCTAGCTGCAAATCTCCTGATTCGGGATGAGTAAGGCTAGATGTACCAATTTTAATGACTATGATTTGCGACTGCATTTGTTAATGACTATGATTTGCGACTGCATTGGGAACTTGAAAATTCAATAATATTTTTTTGTTGGTTCCCATTCTCGAACTATTTCATCAATACTACCATAGTATAATGCTATTACAGGGAAAGAATAGTTCTTTCTCGCATGGTTCCATTATATCACATAGCTTGTGAGTACAACGCAGCTAAAAAGATTAATTGCCATAAATGGTAACGCTCGTTTCCCTCTCAGTGCTTTAGCGCTGAGTTTCCCACTTACCGTATTATTTTTATAAAAAAGATAACTTTTCAGCTTGCGGATCAAGAATTTGATTTGCTTGAGTCTTATTGTGAACAAACGGAAAGAGGTAAAACCGAAGTGTTGAGAGAATTAATACGCGGTTTAAAACTTAGTACCAAAAGCAACGATAATTGTGCATCTACGGGGCATCGAACTCCTTGAGTGACGTGCTTACATCCCGTCGCTCATCCTTGTAAACGGATAGAGTGCGGGGCTTTCGCTTGTGAGCTAAAAAAGCAAATTGCCTCAGAACGTTTCGGTGATGACAAAGATGACTGGTCAGCATTCTTCACGACTATTCGTTGGGTTTTAGGAAAGGAGCAGAAGATCCAAGCTTGCTTAGCCTACCAAAAAACTTTTCAAACACTCTCTAAAGGTAACCGTCCAAGGGGGACGAAGTTGGTACGTTTCAGGCTCATCAAATGACCTAAATCAAGATAAATCAGTGCCAAAGCATCTCAAAAAATCGCTGAAATGACTATTTCTCGTTGCCCCCTTGGACACTTATCTCTAAAGCGCTTTAATAAAAATAAAAAGTAAATTCAGCACGAAGATGGCGAATGGCGCCGATTGTGATGGTCAATAACTCAAACCTATATTTCTGAGCATAAAAATTGCTATAGAATGTTCATCCAACTACTACCGTAATATATTCATGAGTGGAATCCAACTCTACGAAGGCAAAGCCAAAATCCTGTTTACGACAGATGAACCGCGTGTTTTGTTATCGCGCTTTAAAGATGACGCAACGGCCTTTAATGCCCTAAAAAAAGGCACGATCGCTAATAAAGGGGAAATAAACTGCGCGATCGCCTCTCATATATTTGAATATCTGGAAACCCAAGGAGTTGCCACCCACTTTATCAAACAAGTCTCTCCCAATGAGATGCAAGTTGCATCGGTGACGATTTTGGCGATTGAGGTAGTGGTTAGAAATATTGCCGCAGGTAGCATTTGCAAGAGACTGGGGCTTGAGCAGGGACAGGTGCTAAAACAGCCATTGGTGGAATTTTTCTATAAAAATGATGCTTTGGGCGATCCGTTGATAACTGATGATCATATTGCCATGCTAGAACTTGCTACCACTGCACAGGTTTCCCAACTTAAGCAAATGGCGTTGGATATTAATCAGCATTTGCAAACATTTTTCGATCGCTGCAACTTGACGCTTGTTGATTTTAAAGTTGAGATGGGGCTGGATGCTAATGGCAAGCTGCTGCTGGCTGACGAGATCAGCCCTGATACCTGTCGGCTTTGGGACAAGGCGATCGCCGATCCGACTGCTCGTATCTTAGACAAAGATCGGTTTCGGCAGGATCTTGGTAATGTTGCTGAAGCCTATCAAGAAGTCTTGAAGCGCGTTTTACAAGTGATCGCGATCGCTTAGCAACAAAATTAGCAAAAAATCAGCAAATAAGTCCCTAGAAATATAGTGAGATTGAAAGCTATAGTAACTTAATTACTAGTATCAGAAACTTTCTGGTTGGATTTGTTCGTCTTGCATTTGTTGATCAATTATTCCCTGTTAAAAAACTCTGTAGGTGTTTGGAAGACTTTATGCGTATAAACTTGCTCGTATTCTCAGCCATTGCCGCGTCCAGCACATTATTTATGGTTCCCCTGCTGGCAAAGGCTGCCCCTGCAAAGCAAGAGATTGCTCAAGCACCGACCCCGCAGCAGCCGCAAAATGCCCAACTGACATCACAAAAGCCACAATCAAAGCCACCTGTGTTAGCCCGATTATCTGACCAGCCAAAGATTGTCCAACCTCAAGCGATAATCCCACAGATTGGTAATTCTCAGACTGGCAATTCTCAGGTTGGCAATTCTCGCGTAATCGCACAAGTACCGACACCACGCCCAAGCGTTTCACCCAGCTTCAATGTGCCATCTCCTACGCCATCATCGGCATCTGAACCACAGGTTTTAGTCGGAGAAGTTGCCATCAAAACTCCTGAAGGTCAACCACCACTGTCCCCTGAACTAGAGAAAAAGGTCTATGATTCGATCTCTACAAAACCAGGGCGCACTGTCACCCGCACCCAACTGCAATCAGACATTAACGCCATATTTGCCACCGGCTTTTTTGCGAATGTGCAAGCTGAACCAGAGGATACAGATATTGGTGTACGGGTAAATTTCTTAGTCTTGCCAAATCCTGTACTTAGATCTGTGACTACGGAAGGCGCACAGGTACTGGATAAATCTGTAGTTGATCGCATTTTTAGCCCGCAGATCGGCAAAATCACTAACCTGAAAGATGTGCAGGCGGGTGTCAAAGAACTGGAAAAATACTATCAGGACAAGGGCTATGTGCTAGCCCAGATTGTCGATATCAAGGCTTCTCCCGAAGGTAATATCAATCTTTTGGTTTCTGAAGGCGTGATTGAAGGAATTAAGGTTGCTTTTATCAACGAGGAGGGTAAAACCGTAGACAAGGACGGTAAACCTGTAACTGGTACGACCCGCGACTTTATCATTACCCGTGAATTGACCGTCAAAGAAGGCGAAATTTTCAATAAAAATGCAATTCAGAATGATTTGCAAAAAGTGTTCGCCCTTGGGCTATTTGATGATCTGAATATTGGCTTGGCTCCTGGTGCTGATCCGAAAAAAGTGATCGTCACCGTCAATGTCAAGGAGAAAAACACTGGCTCGATCGCCGCAGGTGCGGGACTTAGCTCTTCCACTGGTTTGTTCGGTACGATTAGTTTCCAACAGCAAAATTTGGGTGGTAACAATCAAAAAATTGGCTTAGATATTCAGGTTGGTGAGCGCGAGTTACTATTTGACCTCAACTTCACCGATCCTTGGTTGGCTGGTGATCCCAATCGCACTTCCTTCACCGCGAATATCTTTAACCGCCGCTTGTTTAGCTATGTCCTCGACAGCCCTGTTGGTGTTGCAGGTAGCAACGATACGCCAAGAATCAACCGATTGGGGACTGGGTTTAGCTTCTCTCGTCCATTGGGCGCTGGAACCACTGCTTCACTAGGGCTACGTTATGAGCGCGTTAGTATCACCGATGCCAATAATGCGATCGCCACTCTGGACTCTCTCGGAAATCCACTTTCGGCAAGTGGCTCAGGGCAGGATGACTTGTTGCTATTGCAATTTGCCTATGCCAAGGATCAACGCGATAACCCGATCAAGCCATCGTCAGGAAATGTATTTCGGATCGCCACTGAGCAGTCGATTCCTGTTGGAAATGGCTCGATCTTTCTCAACCGCATCAGGGCTAGCTACAGCTATTTTATGCCCGTGAGTTTCTTGAACTTTTCCGAAGGTACACAAGCTCTAGCTTTTAATCTGCAAGCAGGCACGGTGATTGGTACGTTGCCTCCCTACGAGGCTTTCCAACTGGGCGGTAGTAACTCGGTTCGCGGATGGGATGAGGGCAAAGTTGGTAGTGGTCGCAGCTTTGGTATCTTATCTGCCGAATATCGCTTTCCTGTGTTTAATATCGTTGGTGGAGTTCTATTCTTTGACTATGGTACGGACTTAGGCTCCGCCTCTGGTGTACCAGGTAATCCTGCGGGAGCCAGAAATAAACCTGGTAGTGGGGCGGGTTATGGCATTGGTGTGCGGGTGCAATCGCCTCTAGGTTCGATCAGGGTTGACTATGGCTTGGCTTCCAATGGTGGAACTCAGTTTAGTTTCGGTCTAGGAGAAAAATTCTAACCATGCTTTACCAACAGACGATCGCCCAGCCGTTTTCTTTGTCTGGAATTGGGTTGCATAGTGGTGAGCAAGTCTCTGTAACTGTCAGTCCTGCACCAATTGACTCAGGACGCTATTTCATCTACGACCAAGCCCGAATTCCCGCCAATACCTCCGTGGTTTCGGCTTCACAGCTATCAACGGAACTACGGCAAGATGGGACAGGCGTTCGCACGGTCGAGCATTTGCTATCGGCTTTGTTTGGGATGGGTGTCCATAACGCCTGTATCACCCTCGATCGCCCCGAATTACCAATACTTGATGGTTCGGCGTTGCCTTGGGTAGAGGCGATCGCTAAAGTTGGGATCGAGTCGCAAGTTGAAGGCGATCGCCTAATTCCCCTCACCGAAACTATCACTGTCCAAAAAGGAGATAGCTTTGTGACCGCTATTCCTGCGGACACCTTGCGGTTTACCTATGGGATTGCGTTTCCGACTAAGGCGATCGGTGAGCAGTGGTTTAGTTGGTCGCCTGCGATCGCTGACTTTAGTGAAAAATTTGCCTTAGAAATTGCTCCTGCGAGAACTTTTACCCTTGCCGCCTATATCGAACAAGCGCGTGCGGCAGGGCTGATCAAGGGTGGCAGTCTCGAAAATGCGATCGTTTGCGATGGCGATCGCTGGATTAATCCGCCCCTCCGTTTTGACAATGAACCATGTCGTCATAAACTTTTAGATCTCATTGGTGACATAAGCTTGCTAGGATTTTTACCGAGAGCGCATATTCTTGCTTACAAAGCTAGTCATAATCTTCATGCCGAATTTGCGATCGCTCTAGCAAAAAAACGAAACCTTAATATTTAAATATGTATGTCCACTTTGACCGAAGAAAATCCTACTAATAGCGCCGATCTTAAAATTAATCTTGATGGTGATGTTAAAGCCGATACTAATGCTGAAGAAGTGAATGGCAGTCCCAGCAAAATTTTCATGATTGAAGAAATTCAGAAATTGCTGCCCCATCGTTATCCATTTCTGCTAGTTGATCGAATCATTGATTTTGTCCCCAATAAATCGGCAACAGGCATTAAAAATGTCACTTTCAATGAGCCATTCTTTCAAGGGCATTTTCCAGAGCATCCGATCATGCCAGGGGTGCTAATTGTCGAAGCAATGGCTCAAGTTGGCGGTATTGTGTTAAGACACTTACCAGGTATGGAAAATCAACTATCTCTATTTGCGGGTATTGATAAAGTCCGTTTCCGTCGTCCTGTTGTGCCTGGCGATCGCCTAACCATCACTACTGAGTTACTGGTTTCACGCAAACGCTTTGGTAAGATGCGTGGACGGGCCGAAGTTGATGGTCAACTAGCCTGTGAAGGTGAGTTAATGTTTTCGTTAGTCGATATTTAGTTTATAGAGAGAGCAAAGCTCTCTTTATAAACTAGCGTCTTTTATCTGGCGATCCCAGCGATCGCAAACCAAGCGGTCTATCCTAGTATCAAGCGAGCCAAACTTTTTATGCCTGTGTCTCATGCGCCTGTGTCTGAATTTATTCACCCGACAGCCATAGTGCATCCTGATGCCCAACTACATCCGACTGTCAAGGTTGGAGCTTATGCTGTCATCGGTGAACAGGTGAAAATTGGCGCTCATACTGTCATTGGGCATCATGCCATTGTCGAAGGGCGAACTGAAATAGGCGATCGCAACCAAATTTATCCAGGGGCGGCGATCGGTTTAGATTCTCAAGACTTGAAATATTTTGGGGCTGAGAGTCTTGTCAAAATTGGTAATGATAATCGCATTCGCGAATATGTCACCGTTAATCGCGCCAATGAAGCTGATGAAATTACCTGTATTGGCAACGGTAATTTGTTGATGGCTTATGTCCATGTCGGTCACAATTGCGAAATCGAAGATCGGGTAATCATTGCCAATGGGGTAGCTCTAGCAGGGCATGTCCATATCGAGTCGAATGCGAGACTCAGTGGAGTGCTAGGGGTTCATCAATTTGTCCGCATCGGTCGTCTGTCGATGGTGGGTGGAATGAGTCGGATCGAGCGGGATGTGCCTCCCTATATTTTAGTTGAAGGTAATCCTTCGCGTGTCCGCACCCTCAATCGTGTGGGTATTGAGCGGGCTGGTTTGGATGCAACTACGCAGCAATTGCTCAAAGATGCATTTCGGCTGCTTTATCGGCAAGACTTACCTTTAGTTGAAGCACTTGAGAAGCTTGTCACCTTTAGCGACAATCCCCATGTGCAGCATTTACGTCAGTTTCTTCAAGATTCCATATCCAAGTCAGGGCGGCGTGGTCCTATTCCCAGACGTATTTAGCTGATTTGCAATAGCATGAAAAATCAAACACAAGTCAGTATTATCATGGGCAGTGATTCAGACCTGCCCACCATGCAAGGCGCGATCGCCATTTGCCAACAATTTGCGATTCCCTACGAAGTTGCGATTATTTCTGCTCACAGAACCCCCGATCGGATGGTGGAATTTGCGAAGAATGCCCATACTCGCGGTATTAAGGTGATCATTGCAGGAGCGGGGGGAGCCGCGCATTTACCAGGCATGGTTGCCGCGCTCTCTCCCCTTCCTGTGATTGGTGTCCCCGTCACTACCCGACAACTGAGCGGCGTTGATTCGCTTTATTCAATTGTGCAGATGCCCAAGGGAATTCCTGTGGCGACAGTGGCGATCGGTAATGCGGACAATGCGGGACTATTAGCAGTACAGATTTTAGCTAGTCACGACCCTGAGCTTTTAGAAAAGGTGATCGCTTATCGGCGATCGCTAGCGGATATGGTCATTGAAAAGCAGGAAAAACTAGAGGAGCTAGGCAGTGAAAAATATTTACAACAAATGTCTTGAGCTAAATCAGCAATTTGGGAGGAATCAATAAAAATAGAACGCCATTATTAATCCAAGGTTGAGTCTCTGGTAATGATAATCCAATCAATCCAGCTTTTTTTAAAACCAAACCACCTTTGACTTCACCCCAAATCAACATCTCCGCCCAACTAGTCAGATCAGGCTCATGCCCAATAATTCCTAACGAAGCCTTTGCGGGTTGCGGGTGGTCACTTAGCCATTGCGTAACCCAACTTAGCCATGTTTCAAAATTGCCTTCGGGCGCAAGTTCTAATGACTGCTGCACAGGGGTGGCAAATAGTTCTGTAAAAATATCAGCCGTTTGTTGAGCGCGAACCAATGGACTAGTTTGTAATAAATCAAATCGCAGCCCCAGATCGTAAAGACGTTTAGCGACTTGCTTTGTTTTTTTACGACCTTCATCGGTGAGAGGACGTTGGGTATCATCTTCATAATTCCCGCGTTCTTCAGCGATGCCGTGACGAATCAAGTAAAGACTAGGCATGGACTAACATTGCCTCAAGCGCAGCCGCAATTAACCCGTTAAATAATGGCTTGCCATCAGTGCCGCCCAAAATGCTTTCCGCCGCTCGCTCAGGATGGGGCATCATACCAAGCACATTGCCTTGCTTGTTGCAAATTCCTGCGATATTTGCCAAGGAGCCGTTAGGATTTGCTTCTTGGTTAACATTACCGATCGCATCGCAATAACGAAACACGATTTGTTGATGATCTTCTAGTGATTTGAGGGTATCGGCATCGGCAAAATAACAGCCTTCACCATGAGCGATTGGTAGAGAGATAACCTGATTTTTTTGATAATTCTGGGTGAATGCTAAATCATTGCGCTCAACTAGTAATGGCACGCGATCGCACACAAAATGTAAATCGCGATTTCTCACCAATGCTCCCTCTAACAACCCTGATTCGGCGAGAATCTGGAAACCATTGCAAATGCCCAGTACATATTTGCCCTGATTAACGTGATCCTGTAGCGATCGCATTACAGGCGCAAACCGAGCGATCGCGCCACAGCGCAAGTAATCGCCGTAGCTAAATCCCCCAGGCACAACGATCACATCACAATCACTCAGATCTGTGTCTGTATGCCAAATCAATCTGGTCGGTTGCTGCAACACGCCGCTCGTCACTGTGGCAACATCGCGATCGCAGTTGGAACCAGGGAAAACTAAAATACCAAATTTCATGCTCTTTCTTGATAATTGGATTACTGGTTAAACGATTAGGCGATCGCGGTTAATTCAAAGCGATAATTTTCGATGACAGGATTGGCAAGTAGCTTATCGGCAACTTCATTCAGTTTTTGCGATGCTTCAGTTTCATTTTCGGCATCGAGAACAATCTCTACATATTTACCAATGCGAACTGAGTCAACGTGATAGTCCCATTGTTTGAGAGCCGACTGTACGGCAGTACCTGCGGGATCGAGAACCGATGGACGGAGGGTAACAAATATACTGGCTTGATACTTCATGCTTGGTGATAAACGATGGGCGACGATCGCTATAAATTTGATTAAAATTTTAATTAAGATTTGTTAGCGGAACCATGTAAGCGATCATATAGCAAATTGCGATCGGCTAAACAGCTAAGCTAAGCGATCGCCCATTTTCAGTATCTTTGTTTGCTCTAGCGATCGCATGAAAAACGCCTAATTTTTTAAGCTTTCCTGAATACTCTCAACTAATTTGTAGACATGAGTTCCTAATGTTGATGGAAAATCTTCATTCGGGTTTATATCTAGCTTTTTTGCTCGACAAATAGCATCTTGAACATAAGGTTTGTACTTAGATATCTCTAAATTGCTACTGTTGTAACTACCTAAAATAGTTCTCAATCTCTTCTTGAAGTCATCACAAGTTTTATCTTCAGGGGATAAATCTCCAAAGTGTAGACATAGCCAAACTTCAAAACATCGATTGCTAACAGCCAGATAATAGCCTTTCTCCTTGGCTTCAGCACAAACTGATTTTAATCTATGCCATCGATCCACATCAACAACAAGCCAGAGCATATCATTTTCGTCTATCCCATCTTCCTGCTTAAAAGCATTCAATCTCTCAATGACATGTTGTGGTGATGATCTCCCATCTTCTCCAGTAGGTAAGATCCTTATCCTAATTTGACTACTATAGAACAATTGAAAATACTGCTCTTCCGTTTTTTCTCCCTCGGTTGCGATTACAAATAATTTAGAACTTCTAAAATCATGTGGGCGATCTAATAGCCTAGTTCGATTAATCTTACTCATCTGATGGCTTCCCGCTAATTTCGCTGGATAAATTGGATTCACAGCTAAGCCATCCTAGATTTTGGATATCTCCAAAAAATGGCAAAGCTCCAAAACGACCATTTAGGTATCCCTTCTCAATTTTAAGATCGGGTCTGATTTTAAACTCTGCTAAAGAGTAACAGCTAGATGAACCTTGCTGATTTTTTTCAATAAACCAAATTTCATCACGGCGTAATAAATCTAAATCAAGCAAATTGGTATCATGAGTTGTAAAAATAAGCTGATTACTTTTATTCCTACAGCTTATTTCTACTTCTACAAAACGTCTAGAAAGTTGAGGATGCAAACGTCTATCTAGTTCATCCAAGAAAACAACTTTTTCCAAGTCTTGTTTTAAGAGAAAAAGAGCTGGTAGAAGATTAATCAAACGTTGAGTTCCCTCTGATTCTTCTTCTAAAGAAAAGTATACAAGATCGCCATTTTCATCAAGATGTCTAGTTCTTAGTTCAGTTACACTGACCAGATTTTCTGGGGTTTTAGACACAATCAATCGCCCACCTTGATTGGTTTCAATAATTCCTGATGAATTCTTATCTAATTCTTCAAATTTTTGAAAAATTTCTTCTTTCATAGATTTAGGCATAGACGGAAAGTGTCGATCAAAATTTAGTTCAACATTTTCTGTTGCTATTGAATCAATCCCTGTGCCTGCAAACTGAAGAAACTTACTTAGGAAGTCGGTAAAAGCTTCGTCGCTATGCAGACGAGTCTCTAATCCTATATAATTTGCTTCTGCTGAAATTATAGTTAATACATTTCTAAACCAAGTTGAAATCGGTACAAGTACTTGGATATTTCGTTCAACTGCTTCTGTCAGAAAAAGCTGATTGTGGCGAGTTCCCTCAGCAATAAATGCTAGACGTAATTGATGTTTTTCACTTCTCCCTTTGAGAATTGCACCATATTCAATAGTAGTTTCTTTCTTGGTTGAAGTAATTCTTTCAAAATACATCACTTCTTTCTTTTTGTTGTTAGGAATTCCATAAAGCCATTCCTCAAGAATCTGTTCTCTATCTAGTTTAAATCCGTAAGAGTACTGGTTTCCTTCATAGGTAAAAATAAGTTCAAACTTACTAGGTTGGCTACTATAGTTACCCAACTTAAATGTAGAAACAGGAATAATTTGACCACTGCGAGTCCCCTTTACAACTAAGTTTTTCACAAAACTTATAGCCTTTATGAGATTTGATTTCCCTGCTGCATTAGCTCCATAAATTGCGGCAACTGGCAACACGCTTCGACCTTCTCCTGCTTCATTCTGTGCGAGATGATCGATATGCTGACTGTCGCTATTCACTGCCACCATACTAAAAGTTACTTCATCTCTGAAGGACAAAAAGTTTTGTATAGTGAATTGAATTAACATTATTTTTAATTCATATAGATTTATTGCTTGATTCTAGCTTAATCAGTCTATAAAAAAGACTTTTGCGAGAAAAAATCTCCTGAAAAGCTAATTTCAATTTAAAATCCAATAAATATCATAAATTAATCATCCCAGATTGTGTACTTTTCCTCAAAGACCTCATCCCAACTTAGCGCCGTGATTTCCGCTTTTCTGCCCATCTCATCCCTAGCATCCTGTTTCGCCGCCGCAAAACACTTATCCCAAATCGAATTTAAAAAATCTCTATTCAAACTTGGCATCTCTTGCTGACTTTCCGCAATCTCACGCCGCGCCGAACGAATTGAAATCACCCAGCTAGCACTACGTTTCTCAGGTTGACATTTCCACTTGATAACATGCAACATCAGACGGGTTAGCTGACTGCTCACACCTCTTTTTTCCGATCGCCCCATTGACTCTTCTAAACTCTCCAAAAGGCTGTAGGCTTCAGTCATCTGTCCCTCTTGCAACAATTGCTTTGCTGTCACTACTGCTAAATATGGCGACTCAAACACCAGATTATCCCATGTTGTTTTTGCCATGACTGCTCATTCTATAGCGGAACCATGCGATCGATCATATCGCAAATTGCGGGTTACAGTTCGTTACAAAGGATAGATTTTGATCGGGAGAAGTCGCATTAGAGACTGTCCCAGCCTATAAGCTTGAGTGTCATACATCGGAAGCTCGATCGCCGCAGGGAGACTTTCCATAAAGCGCCGCGCTAGTTCGAGATCGCAACCTGAGATATTTTTGAGCTTATTGCCAGCATCTAGTAACACACTGGAATTGAGTGGTGGCTTGGCTCGCAATTGCCAACGTTTAGGCGCGTGGAGATTACCTAACTCGATCCGCCGTAAGCCTGAAATCGAAGCCAAAAGCGTTAAGCGATCGCCTACCTTCATTACCTCATCATCGGAAGGAATAAAAAATTCATGCAATCCATTCGCTTTGGGTTGAGCAGTTTTTAGGAAAATTGGAACAACTGTATAACCATAGGCAATTTGGGAGAGATTTTTGCCGATCAAAGTATCGTTCTCGACAATCCGATATTCGGCAACCAGCACTGTGCGATTATTTAGCCGAAATAAGCTCAACATATTTTCACCAAAAGCCGCCCCTGCAAAGGCTTCTGCCGAAAGTGCATAGGCGCAAAAAGATTGGGAATTTGGTAAAAGTTCCGCTAGATTCTCACTAAAGTAGCGATCATAGGTACGGATCGCGAGATTCATTTGGCGATTGATTTTTTTTGCCGCATCTCTGGCAAGTAGCGCCGCTTCGAGATTGAGCATTTGATCATCGGTCATGGAGAGAATGCTCTTAGCTTTGGCTAGATTGGTTTTGGCTAATTCTTCAATGACATTGCCTGTAAACCAAGGCACTTTGTCCGCAAGATCGCAATCATGGGGATTTTCACTGACGATGACGATAGGAATTTGTAACTTAAATAAAAGATCGGCAACCCTCTGTCCTAATCGCCCAAATCCAATCAGGATAATGTGTTCGCCCGTGGGTAGAGGTAACGCTTTTTTAAAAAATTCAAATTTGGAACTGAGAATACTGTCAGCAATCAATCCCACTACACCTAACACGAATAGCAGGCTAATCAAAGTAATCGATATACAAAAAATCATTAACCAAAGAGGTACTTGATCTTCTCCTAATCCTCCAAATACATCGCCATAGCCACCTAAAAGTAATATTACGCTAGTGGAGATCGCCTTTTGCCATGAAATATCCTTCACATTAAAAAATAAGATTGCCGAACTTATCGCCAATAAACAGATCGCGATAACGATGCCCCAGACAACTAAGTGCCGAGTGCGATCGCCATGAATCCAACGAAAAAATTGCCTCCATTTAGATTTTATTTTGGAATTCCAAAAAGCCAAACTTGCAAATTTTTGTAAAAAAGGAAATAGTTTTGGCAGTGAGAACTTATTCGGTACTTCTAGTTCCATTTGATACTTGCGAATATTGGTAGCAAAGTCATTCTCAACATATTCAATAAAGGCGATTTGATCCCCAATTTCCAAAACTGTATCGGGTTCCCATTGAAAGAATAGGCGATCAATATTAGTGCCTGTGATACTCAGCAATCGCGAATGCTTTTTGTGTAATTGATAGGCTGGTGTTCTCAAAAAACGGTAGTTATCAGTTGTTAAAGTCGTTTCGACTATGCGTAATTTGCGATCGCTAATTTGAAATAGTCCCAATGTGCCTTCGCCTAAACCTGCAACAGCAAAAGTTGCCGCAGGCAGATCTACGGGATCGAGAGCGACAAAGTTACCGAGTTGATCTTTGAGTAATTGATTGAGATTTTGACGAGAGGAGCGGACAACTATATGCACATTGGGATTGAGGCGACGGGCGGCGATCGCGGCTTCAATGTTGATATTTTCATTACTGGTGACGAGTAGCACGGCGCGGCAGTCATGGATACCAGCTTTGATTAAAACCTCGGAACGGCGACAATCACCTAAAATAATCGGCTCATCAAGCAGGTCAGCGAAGTTATCAAACTCCATGATTTCTGGTTGGGATTTGTCGATCGCACAAATTTTTACCTCATATTCTTTGTAGGCAAATTTCTTTAAGTTAAATACTGAATGCTGTCCTAAGCTACCCAAGCCACAGACAATAAAGCGATCGGATACACCTGCGACCTTATTTTTACCCGAACTTAAATCAAAATTTGCATCAATAATTTCCGTGATTTCAGTTTTGGGAGATTGCTCACTACCATCTATTTCATTATTTATTTGATTATTATTAATACTTTTGTCATGCTGATGACCAATTTCAATCTTTTCGATCCATTCTGGCAGTGGTTGACCAAAGGAAAATCCATAAATCTTTGCTGCTTCAATCCTGCGCGGATCAACTTCACTCAAGCATTTAGTCAAATTTTCTAATAGCAATTCGCGATCGCCAAAGTAAGTAGACTCTAGCAAAATATGTAGTTCCCTACGCTTTTGCCTGACCATAACATTGACTTTAATATTTAATTCGAGCAATGAGTCTTTAATGAGTGGAGTAAGCGATCGCATTCTTGATTTTTGGCTATTTATGATATTTTGAGTAGCTACGCATAACTACTTGGCAACTGGCTAAAGCATAAACCATAAACATTAATAGAAGATTATCTTTACAGCACAATCAAACGATTAGGACTTACGCAAAATAACCAAGTAGGGACAATTCATGAATTGCCCCTACGTTAAAATAACGGTTTCAAGTCTTTTTGCGTAAGTCCTAACAATATGAACTGGTTTAACCATCTAGCCAATAACATCACCAACTCCCTCTGGCAAGCAAACTGTCCATTGTGTAAGCGTCCTGCTGATCGCATTTTATGCAAAGACTGCGATCGCCAAATAGTCGCCTATCAAGCACCAGAATTTTTTCAGAAAGATCAGCCTATTTCGCCAGAGATCCCACTTTATAGCTGGGGCATTTATGATGGCGCGTTAAAACGGGCGATTGCCGCCTGCAAATATAACAATCATCCTGAAATCATGGAAGCGATCGGTGAAAAAATTGGTGATACTTGGCAGCGATCGCCTAAATCTAAACGACTTACACAAACCTATAAAAAAATATCAGTAATTCCCATTCCCCTCCATGCCAACAAATTGAAATCACGGGGGTTTAATCAAGCGGAGATTTTAGCGCGTCGTTTTTGTGAATCGACAAACTTGCCATGTAGCCCCAAGTTATTGCAGCGCGTCAAAGATACTAAAGCCCAAATGCAGACCAAAACCGTCAAGGAGCGTGAAGACAATTTATCTCAAGCTTTTACAGTTCCATCAAAGCCACAGTCTAATCACCGCGATGTAATTTTATTTGATGATATCTATACGACTGGCGCGACAATTCGCGAGGCGATCGCTACCCTTGCTAACCACAATATTTTTGTAAGGGGCGTGATTGTTTTAGCTCGCCCCCAATTCGATAAAAATTAACCCGTTTCAACGGGTTTGAGCTTTCAGCCCGTAATTTATTGCAGGGTATACTTAAACGTGATTTTCTAACTCAGATTTCATTTTTTCGAGCGTAATATTCATGTGGGTAAACATTTGCTGCGGTGTTACTCCAAAATTTCCCAACTGACTTTCCAACTGCTTTAGCGTCATTTGCGCCATAAAATCATCGGACAATTCAAACCGTTTCATGAAAATTTTATAACGATCCATCATCTCTTCCATCTTCTCGATAAAGAGAATTTTGCCCTCGCGATCGAACTTGCCATAACTACCACCCAGTTGAGTTAGAGCTTGATAATCCTGAAATAGATTACGAGCTTCATTCTGCACAATCTCAGACTCAAAAAATGCCATGACTAACGCCCTACCTCAGTTACATTTACTGTTTCTTACATTTATTCTAATTTTACAGGCTAGCTCAGCGTTACAGAAATTAACCAAAGTGGGGATATCACCCCCTGATCAAAAAAAGCCGCGCCAAGCACGACTTTTTTCGATTTATGTCATTTTTTCTGATTTATGTCATTATCGGCACGGCGCGATCGCGTTTTCGGGGCAGAAATCTCACGGAAACACGTTTTAGAGCAAACTTATCTTCAAGCTCATGCACATAGTCTACCGCCTCACCTTCATGCTCACGGTTGTCGAGAGTTTCTAGCAAACTGAGAATTTCCGAGTCTAATCCAGGTTTACCGATAAATAAGTGCATTAAGGTTTCGCAGTTGTCATCGTCTGGATAGATGGGAATGTAGTAAATGTAGGGGGTTTCCATATTATTTGTAAATGTTTGTAACTATTAATTTCATCGCAGGGGCAATTCATGAATTGCCCTTACATTTCGTTCTTTTGCTAGATCACGGTTAAGTTAGGTTGCTCAACTGCAACAAAGATACAACATTTCCACAAAGGGTAAACTGAGAAACTACAATAGGAATACAAAAATACGCACAAGCGATTGTTTTGATCATCATCAGGGCGATCGCATATTCAGTAAAGTGCGCTTTAAAAGTCCGATTCACTTAATCATGCTCAACCCAGACCCAAATACAATTCAACTCACCCCAGATGATTACGAGCGCTACTCGCGTCACCTGATCTTGCCAGAAGTGGGTGTAGAAGGACAAAAGCGCCTCAAGGCTGCCAGTGTACTGTGCATCGGTACTGGTGGATTGGGTTCGCCTTTGTTGTTATATCTCGCCGCCGCAGGTGTCGGACGCATTGGCATCGTTGACTTTGATGTGGTAGATACCTCCAATCTTCAGCGTCAAGTCATTCACAGCACTAGCTCGGTGGGTAAACCGAAGATCGAATCTGCAAAGGCGCGAATCTTGGAAATCAACCCCTATTGCCAGATTGACCTCTACAATACACATTTATCTTCAGTCAATGCCCTAGAGATCATGGCTCCCTATGACATTGTTGTTGATGGTACGGATAACTTCCCCACCCGCTATCTAGTTAACGATGCTTGTGTATTGCTGAATAAACCTAATGTCTACGGATCGATTTTCCGATTTGAGGGGCAAGCCACAGTCTTTAATTATCAAGATGGTCCCAACTATCGCGATCTCTATCCCGAACCACCACCCCCAGGATTGGTTCCCTCCTGCGCTGAAGGTGGCGTTTTAGGGATTTTACCAGGGATCATTGGTGTGATCCAAGCGACAGAAACCGTGAAGATTATTCTTGGGCAGGGAAATACTTTGAGCGGTCGTTTATTACTTTATGATGCATTGAAAATGACCTTCCGCGAGTTAAAACTCCGTCCTAATCCAGTTCGTCCTGTGATCGAAGAATTAATCGATTATCAGATGTTCTGTGGTATTCCTCAACAAAAAGAAACTGAAATGGAAGCACAACAGGCGATCGCCGAAATTAGCGTTACTGAACTCAAAGCCATCATTGATGCTGGTGCTGAAGACTATGTGATCATTGATGTTCGTAATCCCAACGAATGGGAAATTGGTCGAATTCCTAACACTGTCTTAGTGCCTTTACCAGAAATCGAAAATGGTAATGGTGTGGAGAAAGTGAGAGCCTTGCTCAATGGACATAAGCTGATTGCTCATTGCAAGATGGGTGGGCGATCGATGAAAGCTTTGGGGATTCTCAAGCAAGCTGGTATTGATGGGATCAATGTTGTAGGCGGCATTAACGCATGGAGTGATCAAATCGATCCTTCAATTCCTAAGTACTAACTAAAATAGCGATCGTCTTCTTCCCCCTTTACAAGGGGGATTGAGGGGGATCTCTTAGTGGTTTTTGACCAGGAATTTTGACCGCAGAAAGTAATTTTTAAATGTTTTCTCAAATACAAACCGCCATAACACAACACCTCAAAAAACAAAATTTGGCTATGAAAATTAAAGTAGGTATTGGTAGAAGTATTTCTGGCAAAAGTATTTGTTTGGGTACAATAATTAACAAGACAGATTTTTGGAATTATCGAAATATTCTTACGGTTTTCTCGACTTTTTGTTTGTCCGTTGCGGTAGTACCAAATCACCTGATTCCATCAGAAATAAACAGTCAGAGTGTTGTATTCGCCCAGTCTACTGGAACGAATTATGGATTAGGTTTACCTAAAACTGCAAGTACAGGTGGTGGTACAAGACTTGTAAATCCAGATGAGGGAAGGTTACGCGGTGGAAGATCTTACAGTCGCCCCAGAAATCCTATTCCATCGGCTCCTAACAGCGTTAACAATCAAGATGAACCATCGCCACCAGGAACGCCATCAAAAACACCATCAAAAAAAATTCGGCAATTACCGTTACTAACATTAATCACCCCTGAAGATGGCGGTAGAACGGCTAGTTCACAACCTGTGCTGTATTGGTATCTGAATGATCCGTCTATTCAAGTTTTCACTTCTCCATCAAAACCTCGCAGGCTCTTTAATAGCGCGAACAATGCTAAGAGTCCTCTGATCGGGAAGCTTAGTGTCACCGCAGGAGACTCGGACACGATCGTCTTTTTTGAAACCGATTTAAAGATAAACTATGGTCTGTCTAGATTTAAGTTACCGTCATCGGCGGCGTTAAAACCTGCTCAGCCCTATCGTTGGCAAATAAAATTACAGGATCGCGATGGCGAGGAAGTGATGGCAAGCGGTTGGATTGTTTATACTCCACCTGAAGAGACTCTCAGCAAATCATTACTACGAGCTTTAACATCTCGCGATCGCGCCAAGATTTATGCTCAGGCGGGATATTGGTTTGAAGCGATCGATGGTTATACGCAATGGTTAAACTTTAAACCCCATGATTTAAGGGCAAGAAAAGCTAGAAATGAAATTCTCAATTCAGGCTTTGCCACCAATACCAATCTTGATTTTGAGGCTTTTAAGAAGGTATTGAATGCCAATAGAGCGATCGATTAATACTGAAGATGGAAAAAAGACAAGTTTTATTTGTTAGTTATACTGCTGTTTTAGGCGGCGGCGAACTTTGCCTATTGGATTTTGCCCATGCATATCGTGATACTAGTCAAGTCCTGCTCTTAACTGACGGAATCTTAAAAACACGACTTGAAGATTTAGGCGTAAAGGTCGAGGTTTTACCATCTTCGCGATCGCTGGCTGATGTGAAAGTATCGAGTGGATTAGCTTCTTTGAAATCCATTGGCGATCTTTTGCGGTTAGGGAAACAGGTTGCAAAAAAAAGTCGAGACTTTGATTTGATCCATGCCAATAATCAAAAGGGATTTGTCGTAGCTGCGATCGCTCGATTATTTGGTGGTGTACCTGTAGTTTGGCATTTGCATGATATTTTGACCGCCGATATTTTTAGTTCCACAAATCGCAAAATTGCAGTTACATTGGCAAATTGGTTTGCCACCAGAGTTATCGTTAATTCCCAAGCTACAGGTGAAGCATTTATTGCCGCAGGGGGAAATTCACGACTATTACGCACGGTTCACAATGGCTTTGATAGCGAAATATTTGATCGCCTTGAGGATGATCAGACTTCTCTGCGTCAAGAATTAGGAATACCTTGCGATCGCCCTTTAATTGGAATGTTTAGTCGTTTATCCTATTGGAAAGGGCAGCATATTCTATTGGAAGCCGCCAGTAAATTAACTAATGTTCATGTTCTATTGGTGGGTGATGCGCTCTTTGGGGAAGCGGAATATACCGAAAAGCTCAAAAATATTGCTGCTCAACCCAGTCTCCAAAATCGTGTGCATTGGCTCGGCTTCCGTCAAGATATTCCGCAATTAATGAAAGTTTGTGATGCGATCGCCCATTGTTCCACGGCTCCTGAACCCTTTGGTAGAGTGATTGTGGAAGCTCAATTAGCAAAAAGACCTGCGATCGCGACGATTGGTGGTGGGACTAGTGAGATTATTGAGGATGGAGTTACAGGTTTATTAATTCCACCTAATGATTCTGACTTACTTGTTGAGGCAATTGCCAAAATTTTTAGCGATCGCGAGTTGACTAACAAGATGGTACAAAATGGCTATATACAAGCGAAAATCAAATTCTCCATCGCTACTGTTTGTGCAGAGTTTGACATGGCGATCGGCTAAGATTGAGGAGTTGGCGACACAAGTTAAAATTGTTCAAGTAACGTCTAAATGGGTGATCGCGCATCTTGTTGATCGCGAAGAGTTTGGAAATCTTTATCAGGACTCCATTGGATTGCGCCATCGCGTCCTGTCCAAAATACCCTGATCTTCGCGTCATAAAGTCGATTGACCATTTCTTCAACAACACTGGTTGCAGAAGCGATCGCTACTTTAGGATTGACAGCTTGGACTATTGTAGAGTCTAACTGACTGCCTGTCCACCAGAGAATATTGGCGGATAATTGCGTTAGTAGGCGTTTATTTGAGGCGATCGCTTGTTGCGTTTTTGGGTCAGCGTTATTTATTAACAGCCACGACAAATCACCAGTGATGATTTTTAAAACATTAGGGGATTGATTGAGTAATTGGATTTCGATTTGATTATTGATCTTTAGGGTTTCACCAACCTTAAGGGACGCTAAAGGTGTTTTCGCACTGGCAAGGGCTTGTTGGAGATTTTGATAGGGCTTGGGGGTGACACCGAGACTTACATCACGAAACTGGGCGATCGCTAGGGAATTTGACATCAATACATTCCAACCATCACTGAAATCGGGCTGGGTATCAGTCGCGATCGCCCAATCAAGTCGATTAATTCCTTGCTTTTGCAAGAAGGGCTGAAGGGTAAAGCTAGCAAATTGGCGATCGCCACTATTAATCAAAATAGTTTGGTTTTGATTTTTAATTAGCATGATCGGCACATCGTTAAACGCGGGCAATGTCACCTGAAAGATATTCGATTGCGCGATCGCATTGGGGACAAACAAGACTACACAAGCCAAAATAAAGGCGATCGTCCAGCGTTGCATTTTGCCAAACCAAGGCAGAATCCAGATGGCAATAAATAAGACATAGGCGAGAAACATTTGCCAGATCGAGATCGCGCCAACGCTCATATTTGAGTTGGGTAAGCTATTGATCCATTGAGCTATGTCGATTGTCCAATGCAGTAATGGATAGAGCAACCACGCGATCGCTGCGCCAATGGGTACAAAGATAATTCCTAACAGTCCGCTAATAATCCCGCCATAAGTACCAATCGCCACTAAGGGCGTGGTGAATACATTGGCAATGAGGCTGTAGGGTGTAAGTTTGCCGAAGACTAATAGCTGTAGGGGCAATGTCCAAATATAAGCGGCAATGGGAACGGAGATTAATTCAGCGATCGTGGGTGGAAGCCATTCTAAACGTTCTGATATTGAGCGTGATGTGGTGATTAACCCGAAAGTCGCTAGAAAACTAAACTGAAATCCGAGATCCCAAATCCAAAGTGGTTGATATAGCAATAACAAAACCGCAGTGACGATTAAACCAATGACGGGACGGCTACGGCGCTGCATGGCTAAACCAATCAAACTGCCAAATCCCATAACCACGGCGCGTAAAATTGATGGACTGCCACCCGTGAGCAGTAAATATCCCAATAAACTCAAGCTACCGATCGCAAATTGAGCTTTTAGCGTGCGGGTGCTACTTATGGCGATCGCTGCCCCTAGTACCAAAGTTACCTGAAAACCCGAAGCGGCTAATACTGCGGCTAAACCCGCCTGAATAAAAGCATCCTTGAGATCGCTCGGCAAATCCACAGCGCGACTGCCCAAAACTAGGGAGCTAAGCAGCGATCCTTCTGGCACGCCTGCACCCATGACATGAGCGCGGACGATCCGACTGACAAACCACCATTCACCAAAATTAGGTGACTCGCCTTGCATGACTAGCGATCGCCCACTTAATCCCGCAAATACACCTTGTCTTGCCAGATAGGATTTGAAATCAAAGGCTCCAAAATTATCGGCTTGACTTGGTAAATAAAGCCTTCCCGATAGTTCTAATACTTGTCCTGCTCTCAATCCCGTTACTTCAATCAGAGGTACGGTGACATACAACTTACCTGACACCGCCTGAAACTTTTTATCAGGATCGGTATTTGGAGGAGTGGTTGGTGCAGGATTAGCAGTTTGATTGAGATCTTTAATATTTAATTTGCCAGAGGGATTAATTTCCTTGACTTCTAATAAAAACTTGGCGCGATCGCTACGGGTCAGACTGGGAGCTTCGATTACCTGTCCGCGCACGATCGCATTAGATAATGGCGCAAATTTAGAAATATCGTCAGCTTGTGGCTGAGGGGTACGCATCTTGACATAAAAACAAGCAAATACAGCTATTAATGTCGCCAAAAGATAGACCCAACGTTTTGGTCCCAAACGCCACAAGGCAGGGATCAGTAGCGATAAGCCAAAACCAACACCAAATACGGTATAAATTCCTGCCCAATCTTCTAAAAAACTGGCGTATGCACCTGCAATAAAAGACAGAGCCAGAACTAGTGCAATTTGCGATCTCATTGCGAACCCATTTTTTAGCTATACCTAGGAATTACGCAAAAGAACCAATGTAGGGGCAATTCATGAATTGCCCCTACGTTAGAATAACGCTTTCAAGTCTCTTTGCGTAATTCGTAACACTCATAGATCAAATTCTCAGATCAAATCCTCGTCTTGATTATTCCGCAGCGCCCGATCGCGAAATTCCGAGGGCGGACGATCATTACTCCAAGCCCACCAAACCGATTGGCATTCGCAACGATAAAACTCTTGCCACTTGCGTTGATGATTTTCGGTGTAGACGGGAGAGCGACGATTAACCCACACTGCCTCGGCTTTGCTGGGTGGCTGTCCGCATTGTGGACAACAAAAGCTATGGGCATGTGTAGCTTTTTCGACCCACTCTGGCGGAATTGGACTAAAGGCTTCCATAGGACATCACGCAACGATTGTTTTAGCTTAAATTTTTAAGTCAGCGATCGTCAGATTACCAATAAATGTCGTGCGATGGTTAATTTATCATTGCAATTGTTGTTTGAACTAAAGCGATCGCCTGCTCTCCAGAAATATGAGCTATTGGCAAGCTGTCAACACCCATAGCCACACAAAGCAAGCCTAGATACAGGATCGAATATTTAAAAACTGAACGCGCTACTTGACGATCGTCTGGCTCTTTTAATAACTGAGTTGCTTTGTAAATAAAAGCTGTACCCAGTCCCACTGCCGACAATGCGTAAACCAGTCCCATCGCATTGCAGGGATATACCAACAATAGCGACACAGGTACTAACAACAATGTGTATAACAAAATTTGATTAGCCGTTACCGCCGCCCCCTTGACGACAGGCAACATTGGTACACCAACTTTGGCATATTCATCGCGAATCATCAGCGCTAAAGCCCAAAAGTGGGGCGGAGTCCAGACAAAAATAATCGCAAATAGTACCCAAGCCGCCCAACTCAATTCGCCCGTCACCGCCGCCCAGCCAACCAAGGGCGGGATCGCACCAGCAGCACCGCCAATGACAATATTTTGGGTGCTAGATCGCTTCAGCCAGATCGTGTAAACGCCCACATAAGTAGCGATCCCCGACATGGCAAGACAAGCTGCTAGAAGATTTGCATAAACCGTGAGCAGCGTGAAAGAGATCCCTGCAAGGGCGATCGCAAAGATCAGTGCATTAAGCGGTGAAATTCTTCCTGATGGGATGGGTCGCCAACTGGTGCGCTCCATTTTGGCATCGATATCGCGATCATAAAGGCAGTTAATTGCATTTGCTGAAGCTGCGGCGATCGCCCCACCCAAGACGGTAATAAACATGAGAAATGCATCAACTTTCCCCTCTGAGGCGATCCACATTGCTCCTGCGGTAGTGATCAGCAATAGCACGATAATCCTTGGTTTCGTGAGTTCTGTATAGTCTTGAATTACCTCATGCCATTTACGTTTTGCTAATTTTGACCTTTCTGTATTCGTTTCAACATTGGTTTCAACATTGGTTTCAACAAAGATATTTTCTGCGATCGCGGTTTCTTGCATTTACGATTAACTCCTAAAATATTTCGCAGTTGGATAAGTAGAAAAAAGCTGATGCGCCCGCGAAGCGGGCAAATCAGCTTCGTTGGGTTTGATCTTGTCTAGAATCTCTAAATGCCAATACTGTGAAGCAAACGAGGCTCCCTAATAAAGCTGCCCCCGTAGCTTGGTGAGCAATTGTAAGTGGTTCTACCTGTAAATGGAGCTTGTAGGTAGCATAACCGATCGCCACTTGAGCAATTACCAACAAACCTACAATCGAGGCGAAGCGCCGTAATGAAGGTTGGATCGCCTTAGTCAACCAAGACATCACCACAACCGCAATGCTCGCAATCGTCGCAGGAATCACGCCTAATAAATGTGTATTCAAAACAATACACATATCCTGTGTGGCAAAACATTGATGTAGCGCCCATTGAGAGGCAACTAAAGCGCCCAGAATGCTCTGGAGATAGACTAAAAACATCGCCGTCAATCCCAACCAAGCCAGTTTTAATGTCGGTTTTAGAAATTCTTCTGAGGCGGTTTGATTGGTTAAGGCTGTGGCGATCGCTAGCAAACTAGAGAAAAATAATAATCCCGTCCCTAAATGAGCCGTAACGATATCAAACCTTAATAATTGTGTAACCGTCAATCCACCCAAAATCCCCTGAAAAACCACAAGGGAGAATGATCCCGATGTTGCCCAAGGTGTCCATTTTGGTAATGATTGCCGAAAATACCAACTTGCCCCACATAAAACTATCGTTGCAAACCCAACCGTAGAGGCAACTAGGCGATGAAACCATTCTAAAAATACTTGTAGGTTCATCTGTTCCGCAGGCAAAACTGTCCCATAGCATAATGGCCAATCAGGACAAGCCAAACCTGCATTCATCACACGAGTCGCGCTACCGATCGCCATCACCATCCATGTCGCGATCGCGATCGCAAATGCAATCCTCCGAATCAAAATGATTGGCTCTATAATTGGCTTTATAAGTTGATTTATGTGATTTATGCCTTGATTCTGGGAAGATAGACCTTGTTGAGCCATATCTGCTGATTTAGTTTGTACTGATTTAGTTTGTGCTGATTTAGAAGGCGATAAAGAGTCAGTCATAGAATTGTAATGAATTTAGGATTTATTCGTGAATCTTTATAAAACTCAACAGAACTATGTATAGCAATCAAAATTAATACTAAGAGCAGTTTTGAAAACGTTACAGTTATTTAATAATTTCTTCGCGTTAAGTATTTGGACTAATAACCTCATGGTAAAAAACTGGGCGATCGCTTTGGCTGTAATTTCATATTTAGGCATTTGTAGCGCCGCCTATGGTGATGTCAAAATCTCGCGCCGAGTCCGAGATCAATTCAAAGAGCTAGAACTTGAGCGCCAAGTGATCGATAGTAGTCCCGTATTGCGGCGTTGGTTAGAAAATCCACCCGATCTGTTGGAAGATATTTATAAAATGCCTAGCTTTAATTCCAAATTGCGGGTGGGGCTGACATCACGAAATAACTCATTGGGAATTGAGGCTGGAGTTGAAGATTTGTCTGTGGGTTCTTCACCGTTGACTGTGAGTGGTAGTTATCAGGCTGAGTTGAGTGGTCGTGAAAGTGAAATTCAGGCTAATCTTCGCTACTATATTTTGCCTTTAGGTTCCTATTGGAATCTTACGCCTATTGTCGGTTATCGGCAATTCAACCAGATGGATCGACCTCAAATTTCTGGATTAGATATTGGCTTACAAGGCATTTTGGTGTTATCTCCCAATAGTTCTGATTTGCGGTTAAGTCATACCTTTACCGATCCCAGAGGCTCTCTAGAAATGAGTACAACTATGCTTTCTACAAGCTATGGAATTACCAATAATTTGCGATTAGGAACCAAAATTGAATGGAGGCGATCGCCTTTAATTTATGACAGTCGAGTTGGTATTTTACTGGAGCTAGCACTGTAAACAATGTCAGGAAATAATGTCAGATATAACTAATGCTTTTGCGATCGCTTCAGGAGCAGTGCCTGGAGCCTTGTCTCGTTTTTATCTCACAGAATGGTCTAAGGCTAAATTTGGCACTAAGTTTCCCTATGCAACCTTTGGGATTAATTTGACTGGATGCTTAGCGATGGGCTTCTTCTTCACGATTTCCAAAGGAATTACTGGCTATCCGACAGAATTAGATTTACTAATTAGAACTGGATTTCTCGGTTCCTACACAACATTTTCAACCTATGGCTTTGATACTCTCACCCTATGGCGTAGCAAACAAACAGGTGCAACGATTTTTTATTGGGCTGGCAGTGCCATTCTCGGTTTAGTCGCCGTGATTTTAGGAGTAGCGATCGCCAAGCTCTTTGTAACATAAGCCAAACATTCAATTCGTAATTCGTAATTCCTAACTCTTATCCCAAAAAACAATGGATTTTTTAAAAGGACGTTATGCGCTAACTATAGCGATCGGTGCAATTTTTGGAGCATTGAGTCGTTTTTATCTCACCGAAGGCACAAAAGCTATTTTTGGCAAGGATTTTGGTTTTTACGGCACATTCTTTATTAATATATCTGGCTGTTTATTGATTGCCTATATTCTGACTCTAGCGGTTGAGAATATTCGGGTTATTTCACCTGAACTGCGTTTGATGACGACTACAGGCTTTTGTGGAGCATACACCACTTTTTCCACCTATGGCTTGGAAACAAATAATTTCTTGACTAAGGGTAATATCACCACGATGTTAATTTATGGGATTGGTAGTGCGATCGCGAGTATGATTTGCCTCCAAATTGGTGTTGTGTTGGCTAGAGCAAATGCACGACAATCAAAATCTTAATTCATAACTTTCTTGAATGTTCGTGGAGAGTTAAATATCGGAGCAACATTTAATCACTCTCGCATGACTCACAACTAGGGCGAGCGACAAGATTATCATAAGGTTCGATCGCAAAGGGGCGTTCTGGTTCTGTTAATAAAAAGCGATCGCACAAATCAAAAAGCTCTTGCTTGGATTGAACTAAACGCATCCCTGCTAAAAATTTTCCCTCTTGATCGATTCCTGTGCCAATAAAATTTAAAAACTTTTTTAGACAATTAATATGGGATTTTTCTTTGAGATCATCTTGATAAGTAATCCCATAAAGATGCTGAATATAACCATATACATCCGCAAGAGTTATCACCTTTACAGGGTTTCCTGAAAAGCGATCGCGAATTTGTTGAAAAATCCAAGGATTACGAATCGCCGATCGCCCAATCATAACTCCCGCCGCTCCTGTCTCTTTGAGAACTGATTCGGCTTTGAGATAGGAAGTGATATTTCCATTCGCTAATACAGGACAATTCACCGATGTTACGGCTTGACGAATTAAGTCATAATGGACATCACCGCGATAGAGTTCCTTCACCGTGCGACCATGCAAACTTAAGAGGTCAATTTGATATTGATTAATTAATTGCAGTAACTTCTCAAAATTATCAATTGAGTCAAAGCCTACACGCATCTTTACCGTAAATAATCCAGAGATTTGCGATCGCAACGCCTCAAAAATCCGTTCAATGGTTTCAGGTTCGCGCAATAATCCCCCACCTACATTTTTGCGATATACACGCGGCGCGGGACAACCAAGATTCAGATCAATACCTGCGATCGGATAATTGGTTAATTGTTTGGCAATCCTGAGCATATCAGGGATACTTTCGCCAATTATTTGAGCAAATACGGGTCTACCGGTTTCATTTTGGGTGATCGACCTTAAAATCTTTTTGTCAAGATGTGAATTAGCATATACTCGAAAATATTCAGTTACATAATAATCAGGACAGCCATATTCGCAAAGCATCTGCATAAATGCGCGATCGGTGACATCCTGCATCGGTGCTAATGCAGTTAGAGGTTGTCCTGATATGATTGATGGCGGTAAAAGTTGAGAAGGCAAAAGTTTACTTGCTAGTCAAATTAATCAAATTAGTTAAATTATAGCGAAAACAAGAACGAAGTTTTAGATTAATGAGCGATCGCCCCACCGAGTACAACAGCAAAAAAATACGAACAAGGGGCTTAAGCTCCTTGCCTTTGCCAGAGAATGCAATCGCCTATGAACAGGGATCGCTCTTTAGTGAAGGTATCCCGCGAAGTTCCAGATTGTATGACAGTGGGGGAAATTATGGCGCAAATTATCAGATGGGTGCAGCTTCTTTGCAAGGGTGGAAAGATGCGATCGCTAAGTACCAGAGTTCTCTCACCACAATGATCCCCACTAGTCAAACCGCCCTTTTTGATCTACCTGATCCCCATTGCGATCCCCATGCGATCGCGCCCTTTAAACTCCCATTTCAGCCTGCGGAATTCTACCGACTGCCCAATGCTGATGGGGGTGATGCTTGCATATATTTTGTGATCGATTTAGTCGCAACCGTACAATCACCTGTGCTACTGTATATTGGGGAAACCTGTCGTTCGCATAAACGATGGAAAGGAATCCATGACTGCAAACGATATCTCCTCAATTACCGAGAACTACATAATACTCACAGTCTTCCAACCCAAGTTGTCATGACCTTCTGGTGGGATGCACCGACCTCCACCCGCCCCCGTCAGCAACTAGAGAGACTCTTGATTGAAAAATGGCGATCGCCATTCAACAAGGAGAATTGGAGTTTTTGGGCGACTCCTTTTGTGAATTAATGCATCTGTAATTATACTCATTCCCCACAACAGATCAAAATAGCACCATTATGTCTTCTTCTATGCCTTCTCATATACCTTCTCAAAAAACAAAGCCAAACCACGATCTAAATGAACAGACGAATGAATTATGGTTTGCGAAGTTTTTCATCGGTAGCATGATATCGATCGCTTTCCTGACCGTTATCCTCTCGTTTTTACCATCGCCAACTGGATTACGAACTCAACCTCAAAACAAATCTTCCAGTTTAACCAGCATTGCTTTCTCTTAGTTAAAGAAACAACTAGATCCCCCCCAGCCCCCTTTACGAAAGGGGGGAGAATCAATTAAATTATCTTCTTCCCCCTTTTTAAGGGGGATTGAGGGGGATCTCTTAGAACATTTGACAGTAAAAAGTAACTCTTCAATAGACTCTAAGGATAGCGGCGCTTTGCGCCGCCTTAGTTTAAGCTTCTATCTGTCTTACCACCGTTAGCGCCGAATAACTGACCCCTGCGGTTCCTTCCCCTGGGTGGGTTGAGTCACCAACTAACCAGATATTTTTAAGCGGCGTGCGATTGGCAAAACCAAAGGGGCCAAAAGTGGAAACCCGCATTCCCACACCACCAACGATACCCCGATCGCGTCCTGTATATCGCGCAAAGGTTTGAGGAGTAGCAGCTTCAACATGAATAATCGTCTGCTCGTTGAGTTGGAAATATGTACTTAACTGCGCGATCGCCCGTTGCGTAAATTTTTGTTTAAGTACTGCATAATCTTCATCGCCATACCAAACCGCAGCATCCGTAAACTCAGACGCAATGATCGTGGCTTTCCCTTCAGGGGCGCGTCCATCACCTTCTTTGCTGACCGAAATGAATAGAGAATGAGGTTTATCCCCAGATTCTAAAAATTGCAAGTGGGGCGGACAGTTTTCAGGGATTGCAGCGCGATCGACTCCCAAATAAACCACAAAAGCCACCGAAGCAGGTTTCAAATTCGCAACCCGTTTCGCATAGCCCTTGGGTGCTTGCTCTCCCAAAAGCTGCACCAAATTATGCACCGTCACATTCGCCACCACATGATCCCCCTCATCCCAGAAAAGCTCACCCGACTTTAAATTCTTTACTTTTACCCTTTTCCTTTTTCCTTTTTCCTTGATTTCCACAGCCTGATGTTGCATCAAAATTTTGCCGCGATCTCGTTCAATGCTGGCGATCAAGCGATCGCTTAATACCTGCATACTACCCTTGAGATGAAATAGCCCTAGGGGATTTTGAGAAACGGCTAAAGCGGTAGCCGCGTAAAGTAAAGCGGTTTCTTCGGCATTGACCTGAGAATAGAGTTTTAATTGCAGATCGAGAAAGGTGCGTAATCTTTGATCGTTTTGCAGTCCAAAACCGCGTAAGGCATCGCCCACGGTCGAAAAGGTATAGGGGAAAGTGGCTAAAGTGTCAATTCGCAAAGCCTTGAGTAATTGCCAAGCATCCCAGAAATTGCGCGGCGGCAAAATTGGATTGCGGGACTGAAATCGCCAACTGCGCCAAAATAGATCATCAAGAAATTGCCAAAATGGTTCGCTATTGGGAAATTGGGTTTGGCGTTCTAATTGCCACTGCTCGCGATCGCGCCAGAAATTAATTGGTTCATTTTCATTGGGTAAAAATACCGCACAGGCTGGATCGCAATAGGTGGCTTCGGGCGACTCGATTTCTAATTCCCGAAAAATGCGATCGTGAATGCCGCCAGACTCTAATCCTGCGACCTGTGTTGCACCGACATCAAATGTAAATCCACGCCGCTTAAATGTTGATGCACAACCACCTGCGGCGATCGCGAGATCGTAAACAATAACTTCGTAGCCACGTTTCGCCAACAAAGCCGCAGCCGTTAAGCCCCCGATTCCCGCCCCGATTACGATAATTTTCTGGTTAACTTGATTCTGGTTAATTTGGTAAGACACTGGATACAACTTGAATAAGTAGGTTGTTGGAATTAAACGTAGGATGTGTTAGCGATAGCGTAACGCATTACATCTAACCAATTGATGCGTTACTAACGCATCCTACTAAGTAGGTAGGCATAATTATATTGTTAGATAGTGGAACAGGCTTCTAGCCTGTTGACGGGCAAGATGCCCGTTCCACACACATTTTATATTTAATTACTTGATATTTTTATGTCTAACTCCGAAAATTCACAAATATTTAATCCACAAATTCCGATCGCCATGACGATCGCTGGCTCTGATAGTGGTGGCGGGGCAGGAATACAGGCGGACTTACGCACCTTTGCTTTTCATTGTGTGCATGGTACAAGCGTCCTCACTTGCATTACCGCTCAAAATACACAGGGCGTGACAAGGGTTGATCCGATGCCAACCGAGGCGGTGAGCGCTCAATTTGAAGCGGTGATGATCGATATGCGGGTGGGGGCGATCAAAACAGGAATGCTGCTTAATCAAGAGATCATTAAAACCGTAGCTAAAAAATTAGTTGCCTTTGGGTTTGGAAATGTGGTGATTGATCCAGTCATGGTTTCGCGGACGGGGGCGCAATTGTTGGATGATGACGCAATCAAGACGATCCGTGATATTTTAATTCCCCTTGCCGCGATCGCTACGCCTAACCGCTATGAAGCGCAAATTTTGGCAGATATGCCGATTCAGACCCTCGATGATATGCAAACGGCGGCGCAAAAAATTTATAAGCTAGGCGCTAGATCGGTCTTGGTGAAAGGTGGTGGCATGACTGGTGATCTCAAAGCAATTGATGTTTGGTTTAATGGCGATCGCCTTGAGGTTTTGCAGACGGAGACAATCAACACAAAACATACTCACGGCACTGGTTGCACCCTCTCCGCAGCGATCGCCGCTAATTTAGCGTTAGGGAAACCACAATTTCAATCGGTATTAGATGCCAAAAATTATGTGACCGAAGCCTTGAAATATGCCTTAGCAATCGGGCAAGGTCAAGGACCAGTGGGGCATTTTTTCCCATTACTTCCAAAAAAATGATTAAAAAGAAACCACATTTATTCGACAATCTCTTGATCGGCAGCTTTATCCTTGGTCTATTTGTACCGATGATTTTGACCCACAATCGTAATGAATCGCTGATTGAACAGCGCAAACTTGCACCATTTCCAGAATTAGGATGGAATCAAAAAGCGATCGCCTCATTTCCATCTAAATTTGAAGCATTTTTTAATGACCATTTTGGCTTGCGCGATCAACTAGTACAGGTTTATTCCCTATATAGCATGATTCTCAAGAGTTCATCGAATCCCCATGTGCTGCTCGGATTGGATGATTGGCTATTTTACGTCAACCCTAAAGAGGGAAATAGTCTGGAAGATTATCGCCGCAATGATCCCTTAACCAATGAAGAAATCAAACATTGGAAGAACTCATTAGAATCAAAATATCTCTCACTGAAAGCACAGGGAATTCCCTATCTGTTTGTCATTGTGCCTGATAAATACACGATTTATCCCGAATATATACCTTCCCATATTCGTCAAATTGGTAAGCAAACTCGCCGTGAGCAGTTAGTGACCTATATGCAGGGTTCAGAAGTCCCAATCCTTGATTTAACCCCAGCCTTACTTGCCGCTAAAAACAAAGGACAGTTATTCTACAAAACCGATACCCATTGGAATGATTTCGGCGCAGCGATCGCCCATGCTGAACTCATTCGCACTATCCAACTCCATTTTCAAAAGTTGAGTAAGGATAAGTCTCGCGAAGTCCCTACCCTTAGCGTTCCCATCGATTATGGAGTTGACGATTTTCGATTAGTAGAATATCGGTCTGGAGATATCGCCAATATGCTCAATATTGCCTATCTTCTCAAAGAAATGGTTCCCGAACTGATAAAGCCCTTGCCATCATGCGAAAAACAGTTTCTAGAATCAAGTTCCGCCGATCCCAAAAAAGCAACATTTTCAACTAACTGTCGAACAGATGCTCCGACAGCTCTAATTTTTAGAGATTCATTTTTTATTGGATTGCAGCCCTATATTTCTCAATATCTTGGTAAGACTGTTTATATTTGGGAATGGCCAGATCAAAGCCTAATTCAAAAAAATCTCGAATATAATCAGGCTGACATAGTAATTGAAGAGCGCGTAGAACGCCACTTAAAATTTATTCCGTAATTATACTTATGAACGACTTACCCGATAAATCCACTGATAATGACAGCGATCGCGATCGCCCAGAAATTAATAGCATTTCGATCCGTGAGATGAATATTGACCGCCGCCGTACTTAAAGGATTTCCTGTTTAGATCGCGCTAACAATCCGTGTTTAGGCGCAAAAATCATCGCAGCTAAAAACAATAAAGTTTGAAGCACTACGATACAGCCCCCAGTTGAGCCATCAATGTAATAACTAATATAGGTTCCAATTACGCTGGAAAACATCCCCGAAGCCATCGAAATCAATAGCATGTGATCAAAGCGATCGCTTAATAAATAAGCAGTAGCTCCTGGAGTCACTAACATCGCCACAACCAAAATAATCCCCACGGTCTGAAGTCCTGCCACAGCCGTAAGTGACAACAAAGAAAGGAGAGTGTAATAGAGAAATGTGATATTTAACCCAATTGATCGCGCATGAGTCGAATCAAAACAAAACAGAATTAGATCTTTGCGTAAAACTGCTAAGGTCACAAGCGTAACCACGCTGATAATCACAGTCTGAATAATATCGCTATCGGCTATTCCCAGTACATTCCCAAATAGAATATGTCCCAAATCAATCGTACTTTTGACCTTAGAAATTAGGACGATCCCAAATGCGAAAAATCCCGTAAATACTAATCCAATCACCGTATCCTCTTTGATACGAGTTTTGGCTTTAATAAATCCGATCGCAATCACTGAGCCAACACCAAACACAAACGCACCGATCGCAAAGGGAATATTCAGCACATAAGCAATTACGACACCTGGCAGTACGGCATGGGAGACGGCATCGCCCATCAGCGCCCAACCTTTCAAGATCATGAAGCAAGACAGAGCCGAACAAACCACGCCAACCAAAGCGCTGACCAGAATCGCCTTCACCATAAACTCAAACTGTAACGGCGCTGCAAACCAATGGATTAGATTCATTACTATTTCTCCTGATTGTTTTGAGTCGTTTGAGTCAGCTGAATTTTTGAGCGCGATAAATCAAAAATTGAACCGCCAAAAGTGCGCGAAAGGTTCTCTTCGGTAAATACTTCAGAAGTTTCGCCATAAGCTAAAATCGTGCGATTAATCAACACAACTTGGTCGCAAAACGTGGTGATCGAGGAGAGGTCATGGGTGGAAATCAAAACCGTATAACCAACATCTCGCAATTCCATTAATAGATGAATCATCATCTTCTCAGTTTTGACATCCACTCCCGCAAATGGTTCATCTAATAGCAAAACATTAGCGCGTTGAGCCAATGCTCTTGCAAAAAATGTCCGTTTCTTTTGTCCACCTGATAGCTCACCGATTTGGCGATCGCGCATTTCCCACATTTCGACTCGTTCCAAACTTTCTCGCACAGCTAGCTTGTCGATCGCGTTGGGAATACGAAGTAGATTCATATAACCGTAGCGCCCCATCATCACCACTTCATGAACACTGACAGGAAAGTTCCAGTCCACTTCTTCTGATTGTGGTACATAGGCAACAAGATTACTTTTCTGCACAAGTCGAATCGGTAATCCATTAATCAACACTCGACCGCTCACAGGCTTGACAAAGCCCATCACCGCTTTAAATAGAGTTGATTTTCCTGCTCCATTCATACCCACAAGCCCACAAATCGTACCTGCTTTGAGTTGCAGTGAGGCTTTGTGTAGCGCGACTTTGCCATGATAGGCAACTGTTACATTTTCAATGTCAATGCTGATTGTATCCATTGGTGTCCTCTAGTTAATCTTGTTACAGCGCTTTATTTTTGATTGGGAGTGCCGCTTCGCGGCACTCCCAATCAAAAATCAGTTACTCTTGCAAGCCTTTGATTAAAGTGTTGACGTTGTATTCCAGCAATTTCAGATAGGTCGGGGCGACACCATCAGGAGGCGATAAAGAATCGACATAAAATACACCTGCAAATTTTGCACCTGTTTCTTTGGCTACTTGAAGTTGCGGCTTATTACTAACCGTACTTTCACAAAATACCGAGCGTATTTTGTTTGCTCTCACCGTCTCAATCACATTCTGTATTTGCTTTGGAGTGGCTTGTTGTTCTGCATTGACAGGCCAAATGTAAACTTCCTTTAAGCCATAGTCACGCGCAATATAAGAAAATGCGCCTTCGCAACTAACGATAAAGCGTTTTTCAGCTGGAATTGTCGCGATCGCCTGTTTGAGTTTTTCATCCACGACTCTAATTTGTAGACTATAGGCTTTCGCATTTGCATCGTATGTTTCAGCATTAACAGGATCAAGCTTTACAAGCGACTTACGAATATTCTCGACATAGATCAATGCATTTTGGGGCGACATCCAAGCATGGGGATTTGGCTTTCCTTGATAGACCTCTTTGGTAATGTTAACGGGCGCAAATCCTTCGCTTAAAGTGACATGAGGAACTTTAGGCAAGCTGTTATAGAACCGATCAGCCCAACGTTCTAAGTTCAATCCATTTTCTAGAATCAAGTCGGCATCTTGTCCTCGCTCTAAGTCACTGGGCGTAACTTGATAGCCATGAATTTCTGCACCAGTTTTGGTAATAGATTCAACGATCGCTTTATCACCCGCCACGTTTTGCGCCATATCGGCTAGTACCGTAAATGTAGTCAGGATAACTTTTTTACCTTTTCTATCCTTACGCACAGTTTCAGTTGGGCGATTAGAGTCTGCATTCTGATTAGACTGAATCGAGTTCGGTTGATCACCACATGCACTCAGCCCAACGACAAGAAAAAGGCTAAATACAGTCGATTGAAGTTTTTTTGAGGAAATAAAATCTTGCCTAAAATTTTTATTAAAGTTAATTTTATGCCTCATACTTGCTTTCATAATTGATTCATTCTTTCAAATATACCATAAAGTAACAAAAAATGAAACGATTATGAAAAGCGATCGCAACCGCCCCAGACTCCGCCGCCGTACTTAGATTTAATTTTGCTTAAAGTTTATTATGGGCATCAATCCAATTGTTGAGAAAAGGACTGAACTTAACTAATAATGATCGTAGTTCGGCAGCGGTTGATCTCATAACATTTCCTTGAGTTCTTTTAGCATTGACACAGAGAGTGGTAGCCCCTGCTTTAACAAAATTTCTAAGTATTCATTGCTAGTTTTAGATTGCTTTTTTAAGCGTTGCCTACAAGTCTCAACTGCCGCCATAACTTTGAAAGAATTTAAGCCAATCAAATCGGCAATAAAATCATCTGGATGCTTTGCGGCGATTCCATACTGACTGATATTCACGTCAGGAAAGTCTTTTAAATTAAAGGTGACAATAATATCAGCTTCAGCCACAATTGCTGCCGCCAGAATATGGCGATCATTAGGATCGGGTAATGTTAAGGATGGAATTAGTTGTTCAAAATCCGTAACTAAACTGTCTCGAACTTGGCTATTCATCAAATCTTTGGCTTGATTTAGCTTTTCCCTTGGTAAGTCAGGACGATTTTCGATGAGATTGCGAATCCATTCATCATGAATTAAGTTAGTCCATTTGGCTCTAAATAGATCGGCGATCGCTAATTGAATGAGAATATCTCTAAGATAGTTAGAATAAAGGACACAGGCATCGTATATTACTGTAGACTTGCTAGTTATATAGTCCTAACTCTTCAGATATTGCGACAATCTCATCTAAAATTTTGCTTCGGGCGGCATCAATATTTGTTTTGTATTCCATTAAGTCGGTAAAGCGAACTCGGCGATGTTTGCCAACTTTGTGATGGGGAATTATGCCTTCTTCTAGTTGTTTGATTAGGAAGGGACGCGAGACGTTGATTAAATCTGCGGCTTCTTGAGTGGTGAGTTCGGCATGGATAGGGATGATCGTTACGGCATTGCCTTGGGACATCTGGGTCAAAATGTCTATAAATAGGCGATAAGCTGCCGCAGGGATTGTGGCTGTTTCTTCACTGCCATCCGCTTCTACGATTTTGAGATGACGGACACCATCGCTAATATGCGAAGCAAGAATACGGCTACTTTCTTTAGAAATTTCGGTTTCTTCTTCGGTGGGAATGTGTAGAGACTGGGTTAGGGCAACCATCGGACAACCTCAGATAGTTTTGTTTTTAGATTGCTTGAATTTTGCCAAAAGTCTAACATATTAAACGCAATAAACGAAATGATGATTGTCCTGTCAGGATATCGCGATCGCAATTTTGTGTAATCTTTCATCTCGTGATGTATGCTTCTTCTTCTGAGTTAGTCCAAAATTGAGTGGAAGTTCCAAAAGCAGCCGATAGTTCTATAGCAGTTTCAAGAGTTATCTGTTTTGTTCCCTTCACAATTTCATTAATTGCTTGAGGCGGTCTACCCATGATTTCCGCTAAATCTTTTTGTGTCCATCCCCGCACCTCTATTTCTTCGCTCAAAAGATAGCAAATTGAGGATAATTAAAAATTCGGGTACAGGCAAGATGTCAACAGGGATAAAAAGAGATAAAATTATGGAGAATAAATTTTAAAATATCGTGTTTTAAAATTCATTCAACAAAATATACGGTTTTGCAGTATTTTGAAAGTAGCCCTATATTATACCGCAGTTGCGGATAAGTTATAAGTTATGCTGATAAATACTTCGATAGAAATAGCTTCAGAAGCTTCAGAAGTTTTCTCAGTCAGTTTTAGGATATTACTTCAAGGTTATTTATAGAGTAGTTTTACATAGTTATCAAAGCAGATTTATGAGGATCGTCCGATGGCAATTCACGCTATTATTGGTCACGCTATTCTGGATATCGCTGTACACAAGGGAATTGAACTTATTCTTGGACACTTAAAGCATTCGGAAGCGATTTTGGAGTCACTTCGATCTGAGCCTTTAAAAACGGCTCAAGTTGAGTTACAAGAAGCTTTACATAGTCAGTTTGAGGACAGAAGAGATGAACTAATTGAAAAGGCAAAGTCAAATTTTGTTAAAGCTTCAAATCTTGAGAAAGGCGAGCTTAAGAAAGCGAAGTGTCTAGAGTTGACAGCATACTGTACCTATTTGTTGGGAGACAAAAGTGCTACTCGAATGTTCATTAAGCAAGTTTTGAACATAGTAGAACCTGTTATTGAAGCAGGAGAAGCTGTAAAAAATATGAGAGCTGATTCAAAGAAGAATTTTCTCTTCACTACTGTTAATGCTTTACTTAGCCCAGGACCAGGAGTAGTAATGATGAAAATACAACATGATCGCTTTATCGAAGATGCAGACAAAGCTAAAAGCATTGAGACAAGTATAAAAGCTTTAGAAAAGGGGGCGTAGACTACATATCTGGGGTTTGTTGTTAATGGGTTAGGCTAAAGGCAAAATGATTTAAGGCATTTTGACAGTCGGCTTGAATCTGCTCTTTGAGTGCATCCAGTGACGCGAATTTTTGTTCAGGGCGAATAAATTTGACTAGATCTACATTTAGATATTGCTCATATAAATCGCCTTGCCAATCAAATAAATGCACCTCAACCGATCGCCGATCGCCATTAACCGTTGGTCTTAAACCAATATTCATCACGCCAAATATGGGCTTAGGGTTAGAGATAATATTCACTTGTACAGCGTAAACCCCATCGCGGGGCAGACATTTTTGAGCAAGGACTTCTAAATTTGCAGTCGGAAAGCCGATTGTACGCCCTAGCTGTTTTCCTTTGATCACTTTACCACCAAGACTATAAGGACGACCCAGCAATGAATTGGCTAGATCAACATTGCCTTGGGATAGAGCTAATCGAATATTTGAGCTACTAATCCGTACAGGTGGACTATCAATATCACCGAAACTCAAGGTTTGTTCAGGAATTACCGTCAAGCGCTCGCCCCAAATATTTTGTAAATCAATGACGTTGCCTTGACGTTTCTGACCGAAGTGAAAATCAAAGCCGACCGAAATTAACTCGACCTGCAACGAGTCAATCAAGATTTCCTGAATAAATTCTGAGGCTGTTAACTTAGCGAGATTTGCATCGAAGGGCAGTAAAACTAACTGTTCCACACCAAGGGATTCCAGTAAAGCGACTTTTTCATCAAATGGAGCTAGCAGCGATCGCGGTTGGTTACTAAAAAATTCTTGAGGATGGGGCGAAAAAGAAACAACGGTACTGGTTAAATTTGGCAAACGGCGATCGGCTAAAGATAATGGCAAAATCGGCGCGATCACATGACAATGCCCTACATGAACGCCATCAAAGTTGCCAAGGGCGATCGCGGTAGGACGAGAAATTTCGGTAGGGTCTTGTATTACTCTCACACCTAGCATTTTGACATAATTTTGGTATAAGTCAGCGAGAGAAGATATAACGGGTTAAATTTGGCGATCAATAAATTTAAAGTGGTTATATATGTAACGAATGGCGAATTGTCATGACATTCTGGTATGTTTGAGGTTCGCCGTTAGCAGACAATCCATGACCGTTAGAGAAACTTTTCGCCGCACCAAAATTGTTG
>JBILGV010000162.1:0-5408 GCA_044350865.1 Pseudanabaena sp.
TTCCTTGAGATTTTTATAAGAAGCAATGGATGTCGTTATGGCTATTAGGGCTGCCAATCCAGTAACTACAGCAATTTTTGTTAAAAATCGATCTTTGATTCTTTTTAATGGTCTATTTATGGATAATCGATTAACTTCTAATAAACTTCGTCTTGTTTGAATTAGATAAGTGGTTTGAGCGGCGAGTGCATGGAAAGCAGCTATTTGTTCCTTGCTTAATTCTCTTGGTACATAGTCAATTACACAAAGAGTTCCTAACGCATATCCTTCGGCAGTTTTGAGGGGAATACCTGCGTAAAAGCGAATATTTGGCGCTCCAGTAACTAATGGATTATCAGAGAATCGGTTATCTTCTAGGGCATCATGAACAACAAAAATACCATCTTGAAGAATAGCGTGGGCGCAAAAGGCGATCTTTCTTGATGTTTCTGTCGCTGTCAATCCCACTTTCGATTTAAACCATTGTCGCTCGCTATCAATCAGACTAACTAAAGCGATCGGGGTTTGGCAAATATAAGAGGCTAATCGAGTAATATCCTCAAAGCCCTGCTCTGGCTCAGTATCTAAAAGCTTGCACTGAAGCAGGGCAGCGACTCTTTCTCTTTCGTTTGGGGGGAATTGGGCTGGAATCATTAGGATTGGAACTCACTTACATCTAATATAGCAAGTGATTAATAGTTTGATCAAAAATTGCTATCGATTATCCCTAGCTTTTGTGGCGAGTATAAAGAAGTTTGTCTGAATGGCACAAAAAAATGCAGAGACAATTCATGAATTACCTCTGCATTTTCTAGCTTTTCTTAGCTTTTTTGATGATTAATCAAAACCTAGGAGGTCAAAAATTTCACGATCCTTAAGCGGTTGCGCATACAACGGTGTTGCATCATCAAGCATTCCTTTCGCCAGCTTGAGATATTCTTGCTGTACTTCCAGAACTTCAGGATCAGGCTCCATTTCAAACACAGTGCATTTTTTCAAACGACTGCGGCGAATTGCATCAACGGTGCGGAAATGGGCAAGAGTTTTCAAGCCAACGCGATCGTTGAATTTGTCAATCTGATCGGTTCCTTCGCTACGGTTAGCGATGATGCCACCGAGACGAACCTTATAATTCTTCGCTTTTGATTGAATCGCCGCAACAATCCGATTCATGGCAAAGATGGAATCAAAATCGTTAGCAGTAACAATTAAGCAGTAATGAGCATGTTGCAAAGGAGCCGCAAAACCACCACAAACCACGTCACCAAGTACATCAAAAATCACAACATCGGTATCTTCAAGTAAATGATGTTCCTTGAGAAGTTTGACGGTTTGCCCTGTGACATAGCCACCGCAGCCAGTACCTGCGGGAGGTCCACCAGCTTCAATACACATCACGCCGTTGTAGCCTTCAAACATGAAGTCATCGGTTTGCAACTCTTCGGAATGGAAGTCAACGGTTTCGAGAACATCGATTACCGTGGGAACCATTCTCTTGGTGAGGGTAAAGGTACTGTCATGCTTGGGATCGCAACCGATTTGCAGTACACGTTTACCAAGGTGAGAAAATGCTGCGGATAAATTGGAAGAGGTAGTAGATTTACCGATGCCACCTTTGCCATAAACGGCGATGACTAAAGCACCTTCAATTACCATTGATGGATCTTGGAATACCTGAACGCTACCTTCTGCTTCTTCGCATTTGGTAACTGATGGTGGATGCGCTGTTAAAACTGCCAAAATAGACTCCTGTTAATAAATGAATAGACACTAACATTTAGGTTTTCGATCCCCCCAGCCCCTTAAAAAGGGGGGAGAATCAAGAATTATCTTCTTCCCCCTTTACAAGGGGGATTGAGGGGGATCTCTTTTACTTGCCGATCGCTGCTTTTGCTTCGTAGAGAGTTTCTGAAGTAATCGAGGTGATACCGCGATCGCTTGCAAATTTCTCGGTATTGCGCTTGATTTTGCCGCGTACAAAGAAGGGGATTTTCTTTAGCTCGGCTTCACCGTCTGCACTCCAAGTGACTCCTTCCAGTGCTTCCGCTAGGGGTGTGAGAACAACTTGATCGGAATTATCTGAGAGAGTATTGGTGAGATTACTGATAGAGGCGATCGCCTGTTCAGGGGATCTGGACTCTACTCTTGCTTCTACAGGGGTGCGTGACTCCTGCGATGGGGCAGTATGCAGATGGCTCATGTGACCTTCTGCAAACTCGAAATCCTCTTTGAACATGCCGATTAAATGTTCCTCTAGCCCCATCATCAAAGGATGTACCCAGCTATCAAAAATCACATTCGCACCTTCCCAACCCATTTGGGGTGAGTAACGCGCAGGTACATCTTGAACGTGAATCGGCGCAGAAATTACCGCGCAAGGGATACCCAAGCGTTTGGCAATATGTCGTTCCATCTGAGTGCCAAGCACTAGTTCTGGAGCAGCTTCGGCAACCTTGGCTTCGACAGCCAAATAGTCATCACTAATTACGGCTTCGAGTCCATGTTTTTTGGCAACTTCCCGAACTTCCCGCGCAAACTCACGGCTATAGGTTCCAATCCCAACAAGGGTAAATCCTAATTCTTCCGTAGCAATTCTGGCGGCGGCGAGGGCGTGAGTGGCATCACCAAAGATGAATACGCGCTTACCAGTCAAGTAAGTGGAGTCAACTGATCGCGAATACCAAGGCAGTCGAGAAGCATTAGGATTAGCGGCGGTAGAAATACGCGCTGCGTCCCAATTGCCGAGGGTGTCAGACTGCGATCGCGCTAAAGCATCACTCACATCAATATCGGCAACCTTACCAATTTCAGCAATGAAATCACGGGTTGCACCGACACCAATGGGGACGGTCTTGATCACAGGCTGTCCGAAACTACGGGTGAGCCAAGTGCAAGTTGTCAGCGCAATTTCAGGATAGAGACAAATATTAAAATCTGCATCAGGAATCCGCATCAAGTCATCGGGAGTCGATCCCATCGGTGCGATTACATTCACATCTACGCCGATCTCTGCGAGTAACTTCACGACTTCGCGAATATCGTCACGACAACGGAATCCTAGCGCTGTGGGACCAATGATGTTCGCTTTAGGACGAATCTGGGGATCGCGTTTTGGTCTAGGCGTATTTGGTGGCGGAACCACAGGTAACAGGAGAGTGCGGACTAGATGATATAGCGTTTCACTAGCGCCCCAATTTTCCTTTTTGGAATAGGCAGGTAATTCCAAACTCACTACAGGGATCGGTAATCCCATACTCTTTGCTAATGATCCTGGTTGATCTTGAATCAGTTCGGCTGTACAGCTTTCACCAACCAGCATCACTTGTGGCTTAAAGCGATCGTAAGCATCTTTAACGGAAGTCTTGACCATCTCGGCAGTATCACCACCGAGATCGCGAGCCTGAAAAGTTGTATAGGTGACAGGCGGACGGCGATCGCGTCTTTCGATCATCGTAAACAGTAAATCAGCATAGGTGTCGCCCTGTGGCGCATGAAGTACATAATGCACTCCTTCCATAGCTGTCGCGATTCGCATAGCCCCGACATGGGGAGGACCTTCGTAAGTCCAGAGGGTGAGTTCCATAAATCGTTTGGTTAGTTTTTTGTTAGTGATTAGTGGTTAGCTTCTGGAGATTAGAAAACAGCCAAAAGCTAATTCGTAATTCGTAATTCGTAATTCGCAATTCCTAAACCGTCAATCTTCTACGTCTCTCAAGCGGACGCGCAAACAACTCGGCTAAATCGGCGGCTTGGTCGTAACCGTGAATTGGTGAAAATACCAACTCGATTGACCACTTTGTCGCCATCCCTTCAGCCTCTAGAGGATTGGCTAATCCTAGCCCACAGACCGTGATATCGGGTTTAGCTTCACGACAGCGATCGAGTTGCTTTTCTACATCCTGACCTTCCGATAATGCTGTTCCAACTGGCAACAGGTTAATTTCGCTATCCATCAATAGGCGATCGATATAAGGTGTGCCAACTTCAACTAGATCCATGCCACATTCTCTCGATAGGAACCGGGCTAAAGGAATCTCCAGTTGCGAATCTGGGAATAAGAAAGCCTTACGCCCCGTCAGGGCTTGACGATAGCGCTCTAAAGCAACTTTGCCACGACTCGCGGCAGGGGCGATCGCCTGTTCAAATTTATCGCTATCAACATTGAAAGCATCGGCGGCGGTTTTTAGCCAAGCCGTTGTGCCTTCGATCCCGAATGGATAGGGCGATGGCAATAATGTCCCACCACGCGAAATAAGCGATCGCACGGTATCGCTTAAAAATGGTTGGGCTAATAATAATTTCGTACCTTTTCCGATCGGGGGCAAATCCGCAGCACGGCGCGGCGGGAAGAAATAAACGGGACCAATACCCATTTTGTCAAATAGCCTTTGGAACTGATCTTCTACCACATCTGCGAGGCTACCAACCACCATCAGGCTTGGCTCATCGCTCTGGGGTAGTACGGGAACCATCGATCCCAGACAGGCATCTTCCCCTTGGGTAAAGGTGGTTTCGATGCCACTGCCTGAATAATTGAGGATACGAACTTTAGGGAAAAATCTCTGACTGAGTCGTTCAGCAGCTTTGGCAAGATCGAGCTTAATTACTTCAGAGGGACATGATCCCACTAAAAATAATGTGCCAATGTCAGGGCGGCGCTCTAGTAGTTGATCGACAACGCGATCTAATTCATCATTAGCATCAGCGAGTCCTGCCAAATCCCGTTCACCGAGAATGGCTGTACCAAATCTTGGCTCCGCAAAGATCATCACGCCAGCCGCAGATTGGATCAAATGGGCGCAGGTACGCGATCCCACCACCAGAAAAAAAGCATCCTGCATTTTGCGGTGCAGCCAGACAATACCTGTCAAGCCACAAAATACTTCTCTCTGTCCTCGTTCTTTGAGTACGGGGATATCAGCGATCGCTTTGGGGCTATATGTTTGAGTAGGAACTTCCGTGCAAGGCTCTAGAGCCATGTTTTGCTCTCCTTTGGGGCTTAAATCCCTAATGTTTCGTTTTTATGACCGCCCTACGTTTTGCAGGGCTGAGTCATGTCATGGTTGCGGAAATGGGCGATAGCGAAGCGCGACCTAGGAATCGCATGGCGATCGATAAGTTAGTTGTCTTTACTATATTGACTAAAACGTAGAGATGGGGCAAAAAGTTGCAAAGGTTTACAGGAGTATAAGGATCTGCAATTTCTTTTGAGGCGACAATGAGTAAATATACTTAGGGAATACAAGCTAATAATCGTCAGCCCAATAGTTTTTAACTATGATTTAAACCATCACGATGACTCTGAAAAAATCAATCAAACGATAAATACCGATTCCTTCGTTTGTACACAAAAATGGTGTTTTGTCAATAAAATTTAGATGCGTTTCCCCTGTATAATTCCCTATCGCATAGTCTTGTATTTGCATAAT
>JBILGV010000103.1:0-16703 GCA_044350865.1 Pseudanabaena sp.
AGGGCGGCGAATGCTGGGGTCGGCATTAATGCAATAGAAGCACTAAGCAATAATGCTGTAAGGAAAGACCAAAATAACTTGAGAATCATGTGTAATTTACCTTAATCTCTATGGATTTTAGTTTTTTTAGATAGAATGCACGATCACATTTTAGGCGTTCATGCAACCGTATCGGAGCAAGTCATTAGTATTTAGTAATGTTTCTCAGGGAATAAAAGTTGCTTATCAATTTCCCTAAGGATTTACAGTTAAGTAAGCCTTGGAGAAAACGCATAGATATTATTCTATTAATACAATCAGAAATCTATAGAGATAATAAATTTATGCAGTACCCAACTCGAAATATACATCTCTATAAAGAGATACAATTTACCTATTCCTAATAATGCATTCAAAACACCTAAAACAATCTCTTGTAGGTCTCTATCTAGATTTTAATAATACCATAATTGTAATAAAAAAATTATAAAGTTGTAACTATAAAGTTGTAAAGTTTTGTAGAACAAACGCGCCAGAAATTAGGTCAATTATAATTAGGTTGTCATTTTAATATGACTCAGTCTAATTCAACAATAAATCCGACATTTTTTATGGAAATATTTTGTTTTTTATCCCGCATTCCGATCGTAATGGAAGCCTAAAAATATTTACATCAAGACAATGATGGCTCAGCAATTTTCTGAAAAATTAATGATTTGTTTTATATAATACAAAGTATAAAGAGAAAAATAGCTAAATACAATAAAAAAGTAGAACCAGAAGCTTTAGTAGATGGTGGTATTTTTACTAAAGCTTTTGATGTTCTATATTTAGTTTTATATTTAACTATGTGTAGCTGCTTATGTTAACTATTTGATTCGGCGCTCGATTGATTAGAATCTTTGTTTTTATCTGATTTAACCGATTGCTGAACTTGTTTTAGATGGATTTGATTGACTTGAAGCATAAAGCTTTCAACTGACTGCAAAACCTTTTGTTTTTGTTGATGTGGGTCATCGGCTAAGTCATAAAAACGATAATCAGCAGTAACTCCTAAAATGAATTTTTCTTGTTCTGCCTCCAACAACTCTACAGCCGTATTTGATGACACCCAATTTTCTTGGAGTGGAAATGATGTGGAAATACTGGTGACGATCGCTGCGATCGCAGGAAATATCACTGGTAGCCACTTAATAGCAGGAATCGAAACTTCAACTTTATCCAGTAAAACCAAGATGGGCGTTAGACTTGATAGCACGATCGTAGAAATCTGAAAAATATAATAGAAATTTCTAGAGTTTTGGCGAAGTTTTTTGTAATCATCTATCAACTCTTGGGAGTACTGAATAGCTCTAGAACGGATAAGATTTATTGCAGCAACGTCATCTCCCCCAGAGGAATTCGTAAGATAACTGTACAATTCAGCTTTTTTCTGGTTTTCCAATTGTTTGGTTGTTTGATTCAGGTTATCCAATGATTTCCGATTTAAAATCAGTAGAAGCGATAGAGACACCAATCCAACTACTCCATAGGCAAGTGTTTTTGGGGCTTCTGTCGTTAATGTAAATGCTGCGACAGCAAAGGCTCCTATAACGAGTAGAGATTCAAATATATAAAAAGTAAACTGGCTGTTAGCACTAGATGATAGCGAATAATTGGAGGTTGATTCAAAATCACTTGTCATAATAATTTTTTAGATGATGTGGATTCAACTCAAAATTCTACATCAAATTTAAATAAGATCCAATTCTTTCATATAGTTTTTTATGAACAGTATTCTTGCTCTTTAGATGTTGTTGTGTTCTAAGTGGTGGGAATTCATGAATTGCTAATCCATTACATCCTTTTGTGCAAGCTCTAAAATTGTTAGAACTTAAAAGGATTATAAATTAGGCAAGGCTGAAAATATGCTTCTAACTGTTGACTAACTTCTGGCTTAATATCGGTAATCCATTCCTGATAGATAAGTTCATCGATCGCTTGAGTTCCATAAACCAAAGCCGAAATACCCGCAATCGTAGCGCGGAAGTCGATCGCTAGATCGGGAAAATCACCAATTCCATAGCGTTTGACCGTCAGCTTGCCGAGACTTTCCTTCTTCTCAGAAACACTTACCCCAAAAACGCCCTGATTCCAAATGCAATGCGGATCGCTCAGAAAAAAGGTAAATCCAAAGTTAGATGGCTCACCGTTAGTTGATAAACTAATTGATAAACCATTCAAAGCTTCCACAATATCAATTACTCGCACCATCCAAGGCGAGGTTATTGTCGATGATAATTGTCCTGCATTGTTCAGCCATTTATGTATATTCACATCTAATGGAACTGGCATTTTTAAGCTATGAATTTGATCGCGATGATTTGCAAAAAATTGGAAAAGGCGATCGCGGGACTCCATATCTGTCCAAAATATTGATGAAATTTCGATTTGCCGATCGCTTATGGGCAAATTACCACTGCTATCGATCGCATATATCGCCAGAGCAACGGGTTGGCGATCGCGCTTGATCACCACAGAAAGTTTATTCCGATGTAAATGCCACCATTGATCGTAGTTAAAATTTGTAATTACCAGTCCGTGACTATGGGGTTGTAATATTCGCAGGTTTTCATACAAAAAATTTGCTAAAAGATCTTTAACTTCAGTGGCTGGAAGGCGATCGCATGACCAGTTTGCTTGATTGGCAAGTGTTTGATTGGCAAGTTTGAGATAACTGGATAGAGAATGAATCGGGATTGTAATCTCGTTTGTAGCATTGGCGATCGCATATCCCATCGCCCCGTAGAAACTTTCCTTAAAAGGCGTGAGCGTACTCACACAAATTCCCCGCATCCGCATTTCCAAAAAAGCAGCTTTCATCAAGGCGCTCACACAGCCCTGATTGCGATATTCAGGATATGTCCACACGCCGCCGATCCCTCCCATCGGTTTCAGCACACCACGCACCGACTGCTGAAAATGAAAACATTGTAACGCCGCCGCAATTTTGCCATCGATTTCGGCGACTAATACCTCTTCAGGATTAATTGCCGTCAAGTGAGATCGGGGTAAATCCTGATTAGTCCAACGGGAATAGGCATATAGATCACCCTTAAGAATTTCAAGGCGATCGCTATTATTAATTTTCCGAATTTTCATCGATTATTTTTTATGCCGAGATTCTCTGGATGATTAAACCATCATATTAATGATTTTGAAATGTTGTCTTGATAAAAGCATAAAATAAAAATATACAAAAATCAAAGAAGATTAACTGATTCATCATGGCTACCGTTAACGACAACTATCTCAAACTCAAGGCTGGCTACTTGTTCCCCGAAATTGCCAGAAGAGTAAACGCCTTTGTTGAGGCAAATCCTGAAGCAAAAGTCATTCGCCTTGGTATTGGCGATGTCACCGAACCTTTGCCAGCAGCCTGTCGTACAGCCATGATCAAAGCTGTTGAAGATATGGGCGATCGCAGTTCATTCAAGGGATATGGTCCCGAACAAGGTTATGCATGGCTACGCGAAAAAATTGCCGCGCAAGATTTTCAGGCAAGGGGCTGTGATATTGACGCTTCTGAAATTTTTATTTCCGATGGTTCTAAGTGCGATTGCGGTAACATTCTTGACATTTTTGGGGATGACAATATCATTGCTGTCACTGACCCTGTGTATCCCGTGTATGTGGATACTAACGTCATGGCAGGACATACAGGCGACCTGAACGACAAGGGCGAATACGAAGGTTTAGTTTATCTACCTGTGACGGCTGAGAATAATTTCACTGCCGAAATTCCTACTCAAAAAGTAGATTTAATCTATCTCTGTTTCCCAAACAACCCCACAGGTGCAACCGCAACTAAGGAACATCTGCAAGCATGGGTAGATTATGCCCTTGCCAACGATGCGATTATCTTTTTTGATGCTGCTTACGAAGCCTTTATTACCGATCCTAACCTTCCTCACTCAATTTATGAAATTGAAGGTGCGAAAAAATGTGCGATCGAGTTTCGTTCTTTCTCCAAGAATGCAGGATTTACAGGTACTCGTTGTGCCTTAACTGTAGTTCCCAAGAACTTGATTGGTAAGGCGAAAGACGGCTTAGAGGTTGAGCTTTGGAAGCTATGGAATCGTCGTCAATCCACCAAATTTAATGGTGTTTCCTACATCGTTCAACGTGGTGCAGAAGCGGTTTATTCCGAAGAAGGTCAAGCTCAAACCAAGGCTCTGATTAGCTTCTACATGGAAAACGCTAAGATTATCCGCGAAAATCTAACTGAGGCTGGCTTGGCGGTTTATGGTGGCGAGAATGCTCCCTATGTATGGGTAAAGACTCCTTCAGGGCTGACTAGCTGGGATTTCTTCGATAAACTCTTGCAAACCTGTAATGTCGTTGGTACTCCTGGTTCTGGGTTTGGTGCAGCAGGTGAAGGTTATTTCCGTATTTCCGCCTTCAATAGCCGCGAGAATGTCAATGAAGCAATGCGCCGTATTACTGAAAAGTTTCAGTAGTTTCATTCTAAGTATAGGACAAGAAACAAAACTCTTTTTCCGAAAACACTTGAATTTATTTTCCTAAAAACTTTACTTAGGGATAGTTATCGTGGTTTTTGGGACTCTATTTTTGATTTTTTGTCCTGTAGTTTAGTTTGTCTAGAAAATGTTGGTACTTAGATAACGAAACAAGATATATTTACTGAGGTAAATAAAACTGAAGTTAATAAATAGGAAAGACTAATACTTTATGTTAAACGACACTCAAATCACTAAAATTGCTTCGTTGCTTAACAAGCTAATTGATATACCATTGCTTAGTGAAGAATTTGAGCAGATTTTATTACAAGAATCTATCCGTCTCATTGATGAAGCGTTAACGAAAGTTCTTCCTCCTCAATTCAGCGATTTTCTTAATCAAGCTGCACGGGGACTAAATAGCTCAAATCAAGAAGAATTCGATAAATTCATTGAGCGTTTGGTTACTTCAATTAACAAGCACGTCGATCTGCCATTTCTTGATGAGAAGAAAGAACAGAAACTCATTCGATCTATTCTAAAACTCATTGTCAAGGCAATGACTAAAGGTGAAGATTTGAATAGTCATTTGGACAATCTAATACAACAACAGAAGTTGGCTCAAAATACTGCCACAAGTTCTCCTAAAGATAGTGATTAGAGCGGTTGAAACTAACCTTAGCTTACATCTCAGATCTCAGCCCCAAATTCCAAGGCTTTTCGCTTATTATCTGCTTTTTTGCTATATCGGAACTATTTTCTCAAGACTATGAAATATTGGAAATTAATCGCAGGTCTATTTCTATCAGCTTTAATATTTTTTATACCATTGTCAGCACAGGCGGCAAGCTCCTCTAGTGTGACGCGATCGCTTTTAAATGAAGCTAATGGCGAAAGCTTTGCAGGCAAAAACTTAATTAGGGCGGAATTTAATAGCACCACTTTTCGCAATACCGATTTTAGTAATGCAGACTTGCGCGGTGCGCTTTTTAATGGCGTTTTGTTAGATGGTGCTAATTTACATGGAGCCGACTTAGGATCAGCGATCGTCTATGTGTCACGCTTCAAAAATGTCGATCTCACCGATGCAGTTTTTACTGACGCAAACATGCTGCGATCGAGCTTTGATAATGTGAATGTAACTGGGGCTGATTTTACTAATGCTCTGCTAGATATTCAGCAGGTCAAGAAAATCTGTCTAACCGCCTCTAGCATAAATTCTAAAACAGGCGTAGATACCCGTGAATCTCTGGGTTGTGATTGATTTCTAAGTTAAGCCGCGCTTTGCGCGGCTTAACTTTTTTTTGGTTTTAAGTTAGCGCAACGCGCTATAACCTATTGCATCATCGTCAAAATACCTTGCTGCCCCAGCAGCATTTCTCGCAGAAGACTAAAAATACCAACACCGATTACTGGTGAAATATCAATACCCCCAATCGGCGGAATCAGCTTACGCAATACAAATAATAAAGGCTCAGTCGGAAAAGTAATCAGACTATAGGGAAATTGCTTGAGGGGAATCTGGGGATACCATGTCATCACGATGCGAAATATATACATCAAGATGAATAAACCCAACACAATATTCAGCGCTAAAGAGCTAATGGCGATCGCGTCCACGAGAGTAACCAACTTTATAAACTAAACAAATAACTTAAACAAACAACAAAAATATTGCTATTGAAAGTGTCACTTGGCAACACTTTCAATATATCTCAACACAAAAACTTTACTTGATTACCACAAAGCGGGAACGGGATTTGCTACAGGAGCAGTTACTGCGGCTGGTGCGGAGATCATCGGAGCCGCAGGAGCGGGTTCTTCAGGAGCAGCACAAGCATTATAACCCTCTGACAGGAGAGAAGAGCAGTATGCGCTGGGTAAATCACGGGTGCGCACGGTGGCATCACTGAGGGTTTGCAAGTCCATCATTTCGCGGTTGATTGCCCGAAAAGTGATGGCTTGACGTTCAATCCATTGATCTCTATATGTATTTTGAATATAGGGATTAGGCAAGTTGGGATCGGCGTTCATTTCCAAGATTTTATTCTGAACCTGAGGGTAGGTAGCAGGATAGTTTGGAGGAAATTGCGCTTGATCGGTAAGCGGTTTTTCGGCAAAGGCTGCGCCGCTAGCTAGCAAAGTTGACAATGCGACTATGGAGGGCGTAAGCCAAGAGAACCTAGTACTCATACAAATACATATCCTCACGGTTGGACGCTGACTAATGTAGCAGATCTAGTCAAGAATTGATTTTTTTTGCAGCATTGATATAGCGATCGGCTACAACGACAAGGAAAAACGGTGCTTTTTCTTTATTCTTTTGGGCTTAAACTAAAAAACAGAATTTACAAAATCAATACCTAAATCAAACCTGTGGAACATTCAAATCGCGAAAAGTTGCTAGCCCTATTTTGTCGTCTTGCTTACAAAAGCGGTGATTTTACACTTTCTTCGGGACAAAAAAGCACCTATTACATCAATGGTAAATTGGTGACACTTCATCCCTATGGCGGCTTATGGACTGGGGAAATTTTATTGTCGATGTTGCCTGAAGGGACGGGAGCCGTAGCAGGTTTAACTTTAGGCGCTGACCCAATTGTGAGTGCAGTGAGTGTCGTGTCAGCGTATCAAAATCAACCGATTCCCGCGTTGATTATTCGTAAACAACCTAAAGGGCATGGCACGGCTGCATGGATTGAGGGGGCGGAACTTGCACCAAAAACAAATGTGGTGGTGTTAGAGGATGTGGTGACGACAGGACAGTCGGCTTTATTTGCGGTCGAAAAGTTGCGCGATGCTGGTTATGAAGTGACCCATGTATTGACGTTGGTCGATCGCCTACAGGGGGGCGCAGCACTCTACGAAAAAGAGGGTTTACAGTTTGCCTCTGTGTTTGATATTACTGAAATTCAAAATTACGCTAGTTCTTCTCTATAAAAAAATGAAGGTGTCGCTCTGCGACACCTCAAATACACTGTTTAAATACAGTCTAAAAACTACAGAATATGTCCCATTCGTTTCGGAATTGCTTCATTAAAGTTTTTAGTGATTGCAGCGAGAGCTAAAGCGATCGCCTTCTCCTCACCCACAGAGATTGTCAAATCACTAGCCGCCTCGCTGACAGTACCGATATATTGCCAAGCATTACCTAGCTGATTATTGAGATATGCTTCCCATGCAGTGCGATCGCCTTCTTGTACGGAAACTATAATCCGACTCGCTCCTTCACCAAAAAGAAGTTGGGTTAGATGTAAATCTTGAGAATTCGCTAGTTGAATTTTTGCGGTGTGTTTACCAGAAATAGACGATTCAGCGATCGCTACGGCAAGTCCACCTTCAGAACAATCATGAGCAGACTGCACTAAACCTTGAGCGATTCCTTGACGACAAGCAAATTGAACTTGACGCTCTAGCTCAAAATCTACGGGTTGGGGACGACCTGTGACTTCACCAATAACTGATGCAAGATATTCGGAACCAGCCAGACTAGCGCGATCGCTACCAAGTAAATAAATGGCATCACCAACCGCTTTCCAACCCTGACCAACCACCTTAGTCACATCCTCAACTAATCCCACCATCCCAATTACAGGTGTAGGATAGATCGGTTGAGAATTGCCTTCCGAGTCGATAGTTTCGTTGTAGAGCGAGACATTGCCACCAGTAACGGGCGTTGACAATTCGCGACAAGCATCAGCAATCCCGCGACAGGCTTCGTGTAACTGCCAATAACCGATCGCATTTTCAGGACTACCAAAGTTCAAGTTATCAGTAACAGAAATGGGATCGGAACCAACACAGGATAAATTACGCGCCGCTTCAGCAACAGCTAATTTTGCACCTTCATAGGGATCGAGGTAGACATAACGAGCATTGCAATCAACGGTAGCAGCAACCCCTGCAAGGGCATCAACTTGACATTGAGCAGAATTTAATTCGCCAGCAGCAAACCCTTGACTGCGTAAACGAATTACGGCAGCATCGGCTCCCCCAGGGAAAAGTACCGTATTATTCTGAACCTGATGATCGTATTGGCGATAGACCCATGCTTTCGAGGCGATCGCGGGGGTATCGAGTAATTTTAAAAGCGCGTCGTTAGGAGAAATAGCAGGAAAAGAGGCGATCGCCGTTTTCTCATCCCATGCCCAAGCTTTTTTGGCATATTCAGGCGTATCCGCAAGTTGACGATGATAAATCGGTGTATTGTCCGCCAAAGCTGTCGCAGGAATCTCCGCCGCAATCTCTCCATGCCAAAGAATCCGCACAATTGGCTCTTCAAGCACCTCACCCGCAACCACTGCATGAAGTCCCCAACGCTCGAAAATTTCAATTAGTTCTGCTTCTCTTCCCTTATGGGCAACAAACAACATTCTCTCTTGAGATTCTGAAAGCAAATATTCATAAGCGTTCATTCCTGATTCTCGCGCAGGAATTTTATCTAAATCCAGCGACACACCCACACCGCCCTTAGCCGCCATTTCCGATGTAGAACAGGTCAAACCCGCCGCACCCATATCCTGTGCCGCCACCACAGCGCCAGTTTTAAAAGCTTCTAAACAAGCTTCTACTAAAGCTTTCTCTAAAAATGGATCGCCCACCTGTACTGCCGAGCGATTCTGTTCGGATTTACCAGAAATTTCTGTACTAGCAAAACTTGCGCCCTTGATACCATCGCGCCCCGTAGTCGAACCCACATAAATTACAGGGTTGCCAACACCAGCCGCGCCTGACTTGACGATTTCCTTAGTTTCCATAATCCCGATCGCCATCGCATTGACTAGCGGATTACGGTTATAAGCCTTATCAAAATAAACCTCACCGCCAACGGTCGGAACGCCGATACAGTTGCCATAACCCGCGATACCATTGACAATGCCATTAACGCGACTACGCACCCAAGGATCGGAGAGTTCACCAAAACGCAATGAATTCAAAATCGCAACGGGACGCGCCCCCATCGTAAAAATATCGCGCAAAATGCCTCCTACACCAGTTGCCGCGCCTTGGTACGGCTCCACAGCCGATGGGCGATTATGGCTTTCAATTTTAAAACTAATGGCAATATCATCGGTAATCTTGACCACACCTGCATTTTCCCCCGGTCCAACGAGAATGCGATCGCCTGTAGTCGGAAATTGCTTGAGCAAAGGACGCGAATTTTTATAGCAGCAATGCTCTGACCACATCACGCCAAACATCCCCAATTCGGCTTTGTTGGGTTCACGATTTAGGCGATCGCAAATCATCTGATATTCATCGAGGGTCAAGCCCTCAGATTTAATCTCGGCTGCGGAAAATTTGGGTGTGGTACTGGCGGTCATGGTTAATCTGCAACAAAATTTTGGCTGTCAATCACGATCTTATCGCATTGAACCCGTCTAAAATGATTTCATGTTGCTCAAAAGGAGATCAACTTTTATGACAGTACAATTACTTGATCAGAGCGCGATCGCTCCACACTTTAAATTCACAACCCAGCAATATCACCTCATGCATGAAGCTGGTGTTTTTAAAGAAGGCGATCGCCTTGAGTTAATTAATGGAGAAATTAAAACCATGTCTCCCATTGGTAGAAAACACGTTGCTTGTATCATTCGACTTGACAAACTGATCCAAAAAAAACTAGGCGATCGCGTTATGGTTTCAACGCAAAATTCAATTCGCTTAAAGGAGCATTCAGAGCCACAGCCCGATCTTGCTATCTTGAAATTTCGCGATGATTTTTATGAAGGAGGTTTGCCTACACCAGATGATATTTTGTTGATTGTTGAGGTTGCTGATAGTTCAATTGATTACGATCGCGATGTGAAAGCACCTCTATACGCGGCGGCGGGGATTCCTGAGATGTGGTTATTTGATGTAAATCAGAAAGTTATTGAAGGCTATTCGCAACCATCGCGGTTCGGCTATAAACAAATCCATCGCTACAACGAAGGCGATATGTTGTCAATGCTTGCTTTTCCTGATGTTACTTTCAATTGGAATGAGCTTTTCTAGATTTGTGTCAATCTCATGAAAAAGAAATAATAATGATTTGTGGGTTGGGATATAATGCAAGTCGCAAATCATACTAAGCTGGCGCGATCGCCAAACCTGACTCAAAAGCAAAGGAAAACTGACTATGACGGTTATGCAGAGAAACAATAAACCGCTATTTTCACAACATTATTTGGAGCATCGCATCCAAGAATGTTCGGAATGGCAGTTTGATGTAGCCGCTAAGTTTGACGCTTTGCGGAGTCTTTATTTGTTGAAAAAAGATTTGCTGCCAAAACTTAGTGAAGCGCAAACAGAAGAAGTATTTATTAAGCCAGCCTTAGATATCTTAGGATTTAGCAATATTCCCCAAGTCACGACTCATGGCAAAGGTCGGGCGGAGCGTCCCGATTATGCGTTATTTACCAATGAAGGCGATCGCGATACTGCTTATCCATTACAAGAACAGGAGACGGCTTTTTATACGCGGGTGAGTGCGATCGCGGAAGCTAAGTATTGGGAACGCCCACTGAGTAAAGTTTCGGCAAACGATCAGAGAGATATTTATAAAAATGCGAATCCTTCGTTTCAGATTACAAATTACTTGGTGGGAACGGGAGTTGATTGGGGGATTTTGACGAATGGGCGCGAGTGGCGACTGTATTATCGTTTAGCTTCTTCCACAGCGACAGAGTTTTATCAAATAGATTTAGTGGAATTATTAGAGTCACAAGCAGAGGACAAATTAGAGCAGTTTAAATATTTTTGGTTGTTTTTCTGTGCTGATAGTTTTGTTAAAAATCCGCAGGGGCGTAATTTTTTAGAACAGGTGCGAGATGGTAGTAACACCTATGCAAAACGGGTGGGTGAAGAGTTAAAGGCTTTGGTATTTGAGCAAATATTTCCAAATATTGCAGGAGGATTTGCGGCGAATGCTTTCCGATTAAATCATCAAGTCACATCGGAAGAACTTTATGAAGCAACTTTATCGTTTCTCTACAAGCTTCTATTTTTACTCTATGCCGAAGCAAGAAATCTATTGCCAGTTAATGGAGCTTATCGGGATCATAGCTTAACTAAGTTATCTCAAGACGTTGCAGATGGAATAAAAATACAAAAGATATTTAGTCAAACTGCAACTAAGATGTATGACGGTCTTCTAAGCTCATTTCAAATTATTGATCGTGGTGATTCTAGTTTGGATGTACCACGTTATAACGGTGGTCTATTTCACTTTGACTTTAATCAATCCGACGATCAAGTTGATTATCCTGCGAATCATTTTTTATATAGATTTAAACTTGCCGATGTCGTTTTAGCACCAGCTTTAGATAAACTAGCCAGATTTGAAGAATTGCCCATTGATTACAGCTTTTTGGGTGTGCGTCAATTAGGTTCTATTTACGAAGGTTTACTAGAATATCGCGTGGTTATTGATAATGCCAAAAATGGAGAAGTTCATTTAGAAAATGACAAAGGCGATCGTAAATCAACGGGTTCTTATTACACTCCTGATTACATTGTTAAATACATTGTTAGTTATACGCTCAAGCCAATTTTAGAAAAGCGATCGCAAAGATTTGCGGAGCTAATGGTAGAAATCAATCAATTACATCAGCAGTTGCAAGATAAGCGTTTAGGTGTGCAGAGTCGCAATGGCATCCAAAAAGATTTACAACGGTTAGGAAGAGAATCTCAAAAAACATTGCTAGATATAAAAATATGCGATCCATCAATGGGAAGCGGTCACTTTTTAGTCGAAGCTGTGGATTATTTAACCGATGAATTAATTCTAATTTTAAATCAATATCTTGAGCATAATCCAATTTTAGAAATGCTCAATCAGACTCGTCAAACTATTTTAGAAAATTTAGCAACTCAAGGAATTAGAATTAGTCCAGATCGATTAGACCCAACCCAACTATTACAGCGCGTGGTCATGAAGCGATGTATTTATGGTGTGGATTTAAACTCGATGGCTGTGGAATTAGCTAAGGTAAGCTTATGGCTACATTCCTTTACTGTTGGCGCTCCTTTAAGCTTTCTCGATCACCATTTACGCTGTGGTAATTCGCTGATTGGTACAACTGTAAAAGAAGCTGAAGCTGGCATGGCAAAAGATTCAACAGGACAGTTTAATTTGATGGCGGGTCCTTTTGTCGGATTATTACGCGCTGCCGAGATTATGCGTGGTGTGAGTATTCTCAGTGATGCCACTTTTGCGGAACTAGAGCAAAGTGAAAAGCTATTTCGACAATTTGATCAAGCAGCTAAACCTTATAAACGTTTATTAGATATTTATGTGTCAAAGTTTTTTGGCTTAAAACGTGCTGAACATTTTTTGAGTGTATTTGGGACAAAGGCAATTTCGGCTGATCCTGCAAAAATGAATAAGGCTGATGCCGCCGTATATAAAAATGCTCAGAAGCTCAGTGACGAGAAACGCTTCTTTCATTGGGATCTCGAATTTCCAGAAGTATTCATCGATCTAGAAAATGCCTGTTGGCATGAAAACGCAGGTTTTGATGCAGTAATTGGTAATCCTCCTTGGGGTAGTGAATTTTCCGCTCAAGAAAAAAACTTTATTCAAATTCATTATCAACTAGAGAATTCGTCAAATATTGACTCCTATGCAATCTTTACTAAGACAGCAATTCAGAAAGTAAAATTAAATGGAAAATGTGGATATATCATCCCTGACACAATTTTGAGGAAGGATGATCTGCAATATTTCAGAAAGTTTTTGTTGGCTAAAACCGAGTTAGATCAATCTATTGAAACTGGTCCTTTATTTAAACAGGTTAGAGATACTTGGTGTTTAATTTTATTAATGACTCATAAAAACCCTTCAATATTTCATCGCATCGATCATAAACAGATTGATAGATCGATTGTTTCCGTAGAAGATAGATTAGAGCTATTTGGTAATCAAAACTGGTTTAGGCAATCAAAAACCGCTCAAATTTATTGGCAAACTAGATCCAACTTAGTTGTTGGTTATTTATCCTCAAGAAATGAACAGAAAATTATTAGGATTATAGAAAAAAAATCTATACCTCTTGCCAATCATTCTTTAGGATTTACCATATCTAGAGGAGAGGAAGGTAGTAAATTTAATCTGAAATCCGATAAGGACAGCAACTTTCAGATGTTAATACCTGAAAATGTGGAAAGATATTACGTTAATCAAGGCATAAATATTTCTGATAAAACTTTAACACCGAATAAAATCAAGAATTATTATTGCAGTCCTAAAATCTGGATCATTCGTATTCAAAAATTACGATGGATGCAGCGTATTGTATCTGCTTTTGATGAAAGGACTAATTCCGCAGGGATGAAGACTTTACAAGTAGTTGTTTCTAAATCTAATGACACAAATAATTTATTGTTTTTGTCTACTTTACTTAGTTCTAAATTAATTAATTTTTGGTGTTCAGATTATTTAGTGGACGATATGAATCAATCATATCTTGAGAAACTTCCTATTTGTAAAATTGAATTTATGACTCCAACCGATCGCCGTCAGCAGTTATTACAAAACGCGATCGCACTCTATGAGCAATATCAAAGCGATCGCCACATCACACCACTGTTAAACCAAGTAAATCATCATCTTAATCAACAACCTGAAGAAGCCGATGTTATTCATGACTTATTAGCTTATCTAGCAGAGCAGATGATCGAACTGAATAAACAAAAACAAACTGAAATTAAAGGCTTTTTGCAATGGCTAGAGCGCTTTATTGGCTGTCCAGTTGATACGCTGACGAATAAATCTAAAATCCAAAATTATCTAGGTGACTATTATAAAAATATGCATCATCTTGGTTTTGATGAACTAATTGAAGTGCTGAAGAAAAATAGTAAAAAAATCAAAATCGATCCTGTTGCTAGAAAAGACCAGCAATCATTAGAAAAAGAGTATCAAGATAGCCTCAATACTCTTTTACCGATCAAAGACCAGTTAACGCGCTGTGACCAACTAATTGATGCGATCGTTTATCGTCTCTATGGCTTGACTGAAGCAGAAATAGCGATCATTGAGGGTAAAATCACGCCAAACATCGTAGGATTGTAGTGGCGATCCTAAAGTAGATCCTAAAATTTAGTTCGTAAAATTATGAATCTAGGCAAGCGCAATCGTTTCTCTGCTAACAAAATCACCGTCCAGTTGCTCCGCGAGGGTATTGTCGAATCAAGTCACTCTTGTCAAGCCGTTGTTGTGGATACAAGGGGGCGTATCCTCTCCGCAGCAGGTGATCCGCAAACCACCACCTTTGCCCGTTCTTGCCTAAAGCCTATTCAAGCACTTCCTGTTTCGATCTCTGGCGCACAAGAGCGATTTAACCTCTCGGAAACCGATCTTGCCATTATCTGTGGTTCGCACCAAGGCACGATCGCTCAAGCGCGACAGGTTTTTGGAATTCTCTGGCGTTGTGATGTTGAGCCAAGCGCCTTGCAATGTCCCATTCCTGAATGCCAAAAAAGCCCACTCCAGCACAATTGTTCTGGCAAACATGCGGGGATGATCGCGATCTGCAAACAGCAGGGATGGCAAATTTCATCTTATATGGATCGTCACCATCCCGTGCAGCAACTTGCACTGAACACGATGGCGGATATGCTACATATGCCTGCGGCGGAATTTATCTGCGCCCATGATGATTGTGGTGTGCCAACCTATCTATTAGAAATTAGTCAATTAGCACATCTCTATGCATTACTTTCATCCCATGACCAAGTACATCTAGAGAGAATTACCCGCGCCATGACTCGGCATCCTGATATGGTTTCAGGTGATGGACAGTTTGATACCGAATTGATGCGTTTGTCTCTTGGCGAAATTGTTAGTAAATCAGGTGCAGAGGGCGTGCAATGTATTGGACGTATCGGCGAAGGATTGGGGTTAGCAATCAAAGTAACGGATGGTTCTAAGAGGGCAAAAACTGCGGTTTCTATCCATTTACTTAAACAGTTGGGTTGGATTTCCCCCACAGTTGCTCAAACGCTAGAAGAATCTTTTCTATCCGTTGGTAAATATGGTCGATTAGAAGTTGTGGGGGAATTGTCATTGAGTTAAGAGTTAAGAGCGATCGCACCATCACTGAAAGCGCGATTAGTTCCGCAGGGCGCAGTATTATCGTGATTCGCGGGTAATTTTTCCTAAACAAAAAAAGTAGGGTCAATTCATGAATTGACCCTACTTTTTGTCTCAATTTAGAAAAACGCGATCGCTATCAATTTCGCTAATAAGCAACAAGCTTAAGCAAATAAGAATTTAGCTGTATTAGCACCATCTAAACTTGTTCCAGTTCCATTTACTCCTAAATCACTAGCCGTGAATCCTGTGACACCAGTAATGGTAGCCAGTAGAGTTCCTGTTCCAAAGTTTGCATTAGATTGAATGCCATCGCTAAGTCGCAATTGGGTACTTGAACCAGATACTTTGACATCAACAAACAAGTTAGTTCCTGTGAAGGCAAGCTTATCAATTCCTTTGATAAATTGGTTAATAGTATCTGTGCCATCTCCGAAAGCATAGCGAACAAGATCAGAAACACCGTCATTGAGTCCTAAGTTAAGAGTATCGTTACCAGTTCCTCCAACCAGAATATCACTACCGCCATTACCTGTAAGGATATCATTACCCGCATTACCTATGAGAATATTGTTGCCGTTATTACCTGAGAGGGTATTGGCTAAAGTATTGCCTGTACCGTTAATGTTAGCTGTACCCGTTAAGGTGAGGTTTTCTACATTCGCGCTTAAGGTATAGGTTACAGAGGAGTACACTGTGTCAATTTCTGTGGCAAGGGTTGATGTTTCTGTAACAATATCACCCACATTATCGACTGTGTAAGTGTCGTTACCTAAACCACCAATCAAGGTATCAATACCCGCACCTCCGTTAAGAATATCGTTGCCATTTCCTCCATTTAATGTGTTGTTGCCGTTATTACCTGAGAGGGTATTGGCTAAAGTATTGCCTGTACCGTTAATGTTAGCTGTACCCGTTAAGGTGAGGTTTTCTACATTCCCGCTTAAGGTATAGGTGACAGAGGAATTAACTGTGTCAATTTCTGTGGCAAGGGTTGATGTTTCTGTAACAATATCACCCACATTATCGACTGTGTAAGTGTCGTTACCTAAACCACCAATCAAGGTATCAATACCCGCACCTCCGTTAAGAATATCGTTGCCATTTCCTCCATTTAATGTGTTGTTGGCAGTGTTACCTGTAAG
>JBILGV010000163.1:0-5375 GCA_044350865.1 Pseudanabaena sp.
TCCTGCTTCGTAGGCTGTTACGATCTTCTTTCTGAAATCTAGGGAATATGCTGGCATAGCTCTTTTTTTTCTGTTTTCCTGTTTCTATCTATTGTACCCCTTAATGCATCAACAGGCTGTAAGTGCTGTTACTAGAACTTAAAGTTGTAACGCAATTGCGGTTTAATTACTTTACTAAGGGTAAAATACCGCAGATTTCTACTTTAGGTCAAGTGCGATCGCTACTATGAACAGAACTCCCGATCGCATCTAGCACCTCATCACACCAACCAACCCAATCTTCTTGATAACGAATTGCCCGACGAATAATTAGATGCATATATAGATCCTTTAGCTCCAATGATTCCAAATTTCGAGCAAAGTGATCATCCATTTTTTTGACATGAAGCACCATATTCGCATGGAGTTGCCGCCGCCTTTCGATTTCGCACACGGTCACTTGATAGGGAACTAAATGCGCCGCTAAACCCATTACTCCTAAATCTTCGCGCATTGCAGGTGGCTCAGTGGGTCGAACTAGCCAATCCGTAAGTTCTTTTAGCCCTTGCTCAGTAATGGAATAGATTTTTTTGTCCAGCCTGCCAGCCTGTGGAATTGCCTCCTAGCCCCACCAATAGCGGTTTTGCTGACCGTGCGGGGATGAAATTGGGAATGGCGTTAAATCCTGAAGATGTGGCTCAGGCAACCCTAAATGCTTTAGGCAAAAAGCCCACAATTTTACCAGGGTTTATCTCAAAACTGCTGACCTATTCCCTTGCGTTTTTGCCTCGTTGGGCGCGGGTACAGGTTATGGGGAGGTAATGCGTAACCGCCCTGAAATGTCAAACCTTATGCAAGAATCTAAATGTTGTCCCCTAGAAATATTGCTTAGTCACCTTTCTGGACAATGGACTCTCTATATCATCTGGGTTCTTACAACTAATGGTGAATTACGCTTTGGAGAGCTAAGGCGCAAAATTGAAGGTATATCCACAAAGGTACTTACAGAGCGTTTACGAATGCTAGAGTCACAGCAAATTATCCATCGCCACCATGAGCCTACAATTCCTCCCAAAGTTACCTACAGCTTGACTAATCGTGGTAAAGAACTTTCTGAGTCTCTTGATCTTCTCTATAACCTTGCTGTCCAATGGTATGGCAATTAAGGTCTATTGCATAACGTTCCAGATGATCGGCTCGAAGCCGCTCTAAACCCAATTATAAATCAATCTTGAAAGACCACTCTATCTGGATTGTTATGTAGCGCTCTCTTGCAAATGCTTAACAAATAGCACACGATGTTCCCCTGACCCATCATAGTCTAGATGATAGGGTACGCCATCTTCCTGTATCTCACTTGGTTCAGCCTCAAATCCCATTCGTATATGATAAGCAATAGAACTTTTATTAAGCGGAGAGGTAACACACTTTACTCGGACACGATCAAACGCTTGAGCAGTCCGAAAAAACTGGCTATATAAGATACTTCCAAGGCTCTGTTTTCTGAAGTTTGGATGAATGCCAACGAAATGAATGTAGGCTTCTTCTGGATTAGACTGTGATAAAAATCCAACTAAAAAGCCAATGATTTTATCGTCCAACTCGACGACAAAACTTGTGTCATAGAAATGAGTAAAAAATAACTTGGGAAGCATAGCGCTCATCTGCCTCCCTCCCCACCATTCATCAAGAACGGCAATGACAGAGTTGTAATCACTTGGAGAAGTATGACGAATCTTAAAAGAGTTTCCCATTTTACTTTCACTAACTGTCTTTCAATATCGCCACACCAAAGATTGCAGCTACATAACCATATATTATCTTGTAAATTACAGGATAAATACTTCTATGAGCTAAATATTGCATGACTCGCTAGATAAAGCAACGAATAAGCGAAATAACAAGATTTTTGCAGGATAACATACCTGAATGGAGTTTTATTTGACAAAGTGCAGGATAAAACTCCATGAATTTCTGCTATATATTCGTAAATAATGAACATTGGTTAGCGAACGCCATTAATTAATGACCAACTTCAATATTAGGAACGAGCTTACCATCTTCCATATAGACAATGCGATCGAATGTGATCGGCGATAAAGCTTCAGGAGTGTAGTTTTACCAGAGCCAGCTTGCCCCGTCATGATGATGATTTCGCCAGCATGGAGATCGGATTGGGTAATAAGCTCAATAGGTTTGACTAGACAACATTTGTGCATAGGGTGTCTCATGTAAATGAGCCTTACCGACAGAGCCAAATAGATTTAGCTTCTCAATGATCACTTCTTGCATAGCAGCGATTGCTTCACCTGCAATCTCTAACAAATCCTTAGGGCTATCGCCACAGATTTCTACCTTGAGTGCTTGCATATAGGCTTGGCGCACTTCTGTATTGACATTAAATTTACAAACCCCCAATTGAATCGACCGATGGATCATTTCCGCAGGTAACCCTGATGCCCCATGTAAAACCAAAGGAATATCAACAAGACTACGGATTTTTTCAAGCCTTGCAAAATCTAGACGAGGGGGAGTTTTATATTCACCATGCACATTGCCGATGGTGACGGCGATCGCGTCAACTTTTGTTAAATGAACGAATTCAAAGGCTTGAATTGGATCAGTCATTTTTGCTTCTTTTTCGGCAATCGTCAAACCATCTTCTGTTCCGCTAATTCTACCAATTTCAGCTTCAACGACTGCATGGAACTTATGGGAGAGCGTTGTCATATCTCTTGTGAATTCTAAATTCTTCTCGTAGGGCATAGGCGAACCATCAGCCATGATCGATCGCACTCCCGCATCTAGTGCTAAGCGAATATCAATAGCGGAAGTGCTGTGATCGAGATGAATTGAGATCGGTACATTTGCTGATTTCGCCGCTTCGATGCACATTCTTACTAAAGGAAGTTTGCCATATTTGAGAGCGCTGGGATGTAATTGCAGCATTGCAGGACTGCGACTGGCTTCGGCAGCATTTACTACTGCTTTTACGCCTTCTAAGTTGTAGACGTTAAAAGCGCCGATCGCGTAGGCATTGCGTCGTGCGGTTTCTAGAAGTTCTCTAGTCGAACTCAACATAATGACTTTAAACCAAAATATAGATGCAAGATAATCATATATTATTTTAATAGCTGCAAGCGATGGCTGACACAGCAATCATTTCAAGTCTAAGTATTTTTACTTGCTAATTCTCAGGATACTTGATGGTTAAGGCTTGATATTTTTTATGCGATTGCTTTTTACGCGATTGCATTGTTAGAGATAGATGCTTGAAGCGATCGCTATTACCATGAGTCATGATTTCTAGGCGATCGCTATTGCATCCAAAAATAAACGGGGAGTCAATATTTGAGTGCCATGATAGTACTTGATAGAAAGTAAATGATTGTCCAAAGAAATAAGGTAATCAGCTTTTGTTTCAAAAACTGCCGCCAAAAATTTATTGTCATCTGGATCAATTTCATCTAATCTAGTAGCCTCATAAGCACCAGAGATATGCAGAGCAATTTCACCGATTACGCTAACTAATTCCTCAATAGTTTCTTCAGGCACTCCAAGCTGTAATAGTTTTAATACGAGTTCTTGAAGTAGCTGAGGAGCCATAACCAGAGTAAACTTGCTTTGCTGCCAAGCTTGTAAAACTAGGTGTGGTGAGCTTACTTGAGATTTAGATAGTAGAGCAGAAACAAATACTGAAGTGTCAATAACAACTTTTAACATCTTGTTTACAAATTCTGCTCGGTTGTTGCAACACTTTCAGATATTCTATTGCGAATAGATGCAAATTCTGCCCAAATTTCTGATGACGATCGCTTTGGCTTGGATAGCGCAGTATTTAATCCCTTTTGGATAATCGTTTCTGCCTTGCTTAACTGCCCAACATCGTGAGTCAATGGAGTTTCTAAAAAGTACAAAAAACTAAGCACCTTCTCCAGATAAGACTCAGGGATGCGATCAAGTTCTTGAATAATTTGTTCTTTAATAGTCATAGCTATAGGCTGTATCACTAAAAACATTCTACATCAAAGACACTACTTCAACTTTTGGAAAGTAGGAGGTGTTAGCGGTGGTGTGATTGTGGCGATCGCTATTACTGTGAGTCGTGATTTATAGGCGATCGCACCAACAATCTATCTCTTAAAGGCGATCGCTATTACTGTGAGTCAAGATAATTAGGCGATCGCAAGAACAATCTATCTCTTAAACACGATCGCCTAGAACTTGTTATGTGGTTAGCGAAGCTTTAATTGATTCGCTAAGGGGAGTGCTTGGGCGACCTATTAATTGACTCAAGGTTTTACTGTTGTCGAACAATCCTCCTTTTGAGGCTCCTGTATCCGATTCCGCTAGCATCAAGGCAAGTGACTGAGGTAAACCAGCATCTTGTAACGCACGACTATAGTCGTCTTGATGTAGATTCTGATACTGAACAGTCTTACCAGACTGCCTACTAAGTTCAGCCGCAAACTCGCTCAGAGTATAGGCCTCATCGCCTGCTAATTCATACACATTGTCAGTGCGATCGCTCGTCAACAAAACAGCAGCAGCAGCAGCATAATCTGCACGAGTCGCTGAGGCAATTTTACCTTCACCCGCACAGCCAAGTAAAACACCATATTCAAGGGCTGCTGCAATAGCAGCAGTATAATTTTCGGTATACCAGCCATGACGCAAGATAACATGGGGCAACCCAGAATCTTGGAGGAGAATTTCCGTCTGCTGATGTTCGGCAGCCAATGGCAGAGGGCTACTGTCGGCGTGCAAGAGGCTCGTATAAGCTAACAATTTTACATCGGCATTTTTACAAGCGTTGATCACGTTTGCATGTTGAGGAACGCGGCTACCGACTTCATTGCCAGAAATTAGCAACACTTTTTCGGCATCCGCAAAAGCCGCCTCCAGAGTATCGGGGCGATCGTAATCAATCTGCCGAACTTGTACACCCAAGCTGGCAAAATCCGCAACCTTTTGTGGACTTCGGACTGCGGCTACCAATTCATTAGCAGGAACTGACTTTAAAAGTTCTTTCAGGATCAATTGCCCTAACATCCCTGATGCGCCTGTAATAACAATCATCGTTTGACCTCTTTGCTGTTTGTTTTGATGACATATGCAAGTTCAATATAGTGCTATACACTAACTTTTGGTAAGTACATACAAAAAGGTAAGTATATGAATCCTCCCAGTAATCGTCAAAATACTTTGACAGAACGCCTTGAGAAAGGCGATCTTTTTGCTCAACCCTGCCCTTCACGGGAAATCCTCAAGCATGTTTGCAGTCAGTGGGGTGTACTCTGTCTGATGTCCCTCCGCCAAGGCACGCATCGATTTAGTGAGTTGAGACGAAAAATCGGGGGCGTTAGTGAGAAAATGCTCGCGCAAAGCTTGCAAAC
>JBILGV010000104.1:0-16509 GCA_044350865.1 Pseudanabaena sp.
GTATTAAATTAATTAAACGACAAGCTTATGGTTTTTTGAATTTTATAAATTTTCGTTCTAGATTATTAGCCTGTCTTTCTCATTAGCTTTTCTTATCCCCTTAAACCCAGAAGAGTCGCATCATCGGTGGTAAATTGCCCAGAATCAAGGATATTCGTGGCTAAAACAAACCTACCGTTGGATGTGCGACAACCTAAGCGCTGATGTAGCAAACAATTGGTATTACGAACTTCAAGACGCGATCGCTTCACTACAAATATTCCCAAAGCGATGTTCTATAGCACCAGAATCCTCAATAGTTGGTCGTGAAATCCGTCAGCTTTTGATTGGAAAAAGAAAGAAATATCGAGTTTTGTTTGTTGTTGAGAAAGAAGTTATAGCAATTCTTCATGTTCGCCATAGCCATCAATCGTATGTGGGTGAGAGTTTTGAATGATTGTTATTGAATTGAATGAAAGCTACTTTTGACGTGAGGTTGGGGGCGATCGCTGGTTTGGGGGTTGAAGGGGCGATCATTGGTTTGGGGGGAGATCGTTGGTTGAGGGAGGTTAGATGCGATCGCGAATAAATTTTTAACCCGCCTGATTACCACGAATTAAAAAACGAACCTCTTCAAGTAGAACATTAAATCTTTGATCGCTTTCCGCTTGCCGTTGCTTTAATAACTCCATTTCTTCATCAAAACGATCCATTCTGCTTTGACTTTGTGTAGCGACCTGTAATAAAGCTTGGGCAGTTATTCTCAGACCATCTACACTATCCTTAACTTCGGTGACACTTTCTCTCAAATCACTGACGCTTTCCCTCAACTCAGTGACAGTTGAAGCCAATTCATCAAGCATTTCATCATTCCAACGTTGTACAGTCATAGTATCTTTTTGGTTATGAACTCGATACCGAACATTCTACAATAATATTTACTTTTTCGGATAATAGTCATTTTTTAGGGCGATCATTGTTTTTTAGTGGAGGGGCGATCGTTGGTTGTGGGTTGAAGGGGCGATCGTTGGTTTGGGTTGACGATAGGGCGATCGCTGGTTTATGGGAGTGAAGGGGCGATCGCTAGTGTTGTAGAATGTAAAGGCGATCTGTGAGGTAATAATATGCATATATTAAATGCAGAAACACTTGAGAAATCAGAAAGTTTTAACTATTTATCTCTCTATGATCAAGACTTTATGCTCTGGATTGAGAATAAAGTGCAATTACTCAGAAACCAGCGTCTAACAGAACTAGATTTAGAGAATTTGATCGATGAAGTTGAGGATATAGGTAAAAATCAGAAACACGCACTAGAAAGTAATCTGAATATACTTTTAATACACTTACTAAAGTGGCAATACCAATCTGTAAAGCGAAGCAATAGCTGGAAACATACAATTCGCGAACATCGACAACGTTTACAAAAAGCCTTTCGTGACAGCCCTAGCCTTAAACGTTATTGCGATCAAGTATTTCATGATTGTTATCAAGAGGCAAAGAGCTTAGCAGCAGATGAAACAGGACTTGAAATAAATTTGTTTCCAGTTGAATCACCTTATTCGCTCAGCGAAACTTTAGATCAAGATTTTCTGCCAACTTAGAATTTATATTTTGATTTAGGATTCTTGATGATCGCTAGTTTTGTGTGTTGAAGAGGCGATCGCTGGTTTATGCGATGATGTGGCGATGCATAGCCCAAATGATACTAAAATAGTACATCTAAAATTATCTTCAAGTTTAATGTTGTACTCGCTAGTCCCTGTTCCCTTGGGCGCATTTCAAATTAATGAACTAATCTCAATAAGAGAGTCCGAACCTTCCAATGAACAAGATCCACATTCTCAACAAAAGCAACAAGTTATATTCTCTCTAATCGTCCCAACTTACAATGAGGGTAAGAATTTAGCGCAGTTAGTGGAAGTTCTGAGTCGATTATTAGATAATTATTTTGAGAACAAATTTGATCGCAAAGACGCATCAACTGACAAGTCAACTTACGAATTAATTATTGTCGATGATGATAGTCCCGACTTAACATGGCAAGTGGGACTGGACTTATTGCCAAATTATCCCAAACTTCGAGTGATGCGTCGTCAAGATGAAAAGGGGCTATCAACGGCGGTGATTCGGGGTTGGCAAGCATCTCAAGGACAAATTTTAGGGGTGATTGATGGTGATTTACAGCATCCACCCGAAACCCTAACGCAGATGCTTGAACAAATGTTTACGCCTGACCGAGATTTACCTAGTGTAGATTTAGTTGTAGCAAGTCGTCATGTTGAAGGTGGTGGTGTCAGTGATTGGGGGTTTATCAGGCGAGTTCTATCGCGTGGGGCGCAGATGCTCGGCTTGTTGATTTTACCTAGTGTAATTGGACGAGTTTCTGATCCGATGAGTGGATACTTTATGGTCAGGCGTAGCGCGATCGCTAATTGCGCCATGAATCCCTTGGGTTACAAAATTTTGATCGAAGTATTAGGTCGCGGACAGATTAGTGCCGTAGCTGAGGTTGGCTATGTCTTTCAGGAGCGGCAAGAGGGCGAGAGTAAAGTCACTTGGCGACAATATGTGGATTATATTTTGCATCTACTGCGTTTGCGATCACGGGGTCGCATTACTAAAATTCGCGAAAAACTACAGATTCCCATGCAACGATTTTTGCGATTTGGGCTGGTGGGCTTGAGTGGTGTATTTGTCGATATGGCGATTTTGTATTTACTCAGCGATGCCTCCACCTTAGGATGGGGATTAACTCGCAGCAAAATCATTTCTTCAGAGATTGCCGTAATTAATAATTTTCTATGGAATGATTTATGGACATTTCGCGATATTTCAAGTCAGCAGTTGGGTGGGAACAAACGCATTCGCCGCTTTTTGAAATTTAATTTTATCTGTCTATTTGGAATCTTCTTAAATATCTTGATTCTCAATTTTCTTTACAACTATCTACATATCAATCAATATCTCGCAAACCTCATCGCGATCGCGATCGTTACAATTTGGAACTTCTGGTTTAATCTCAAACTTAGCTGGCGAGTTACTCAAACCAAAAATTATTAAATAACAAGGTTTCAAAATGCTCTCGAATATTACATTACCGACTTGGGTAACTTTATCAAGATTGATCGCAGTTCCAATTATTTTTGGATTATTTATTTGGCAAGATAGCGAACTTACCCGCCTAATTGCTCTGAGTGTATTTATCATTGCCGCCATTACCGATTGGCTAGATGGATATTTAGCGAGAAAACTTAATCAAATTACTGAACTTGGTAAATTTCTTGATCCCTTAGTTGATAAAGTCCTGACGATCGCCTTATTTTTATTGTTCATTGAACTTGGACAAATTCCCGCTTGGGCGGTGTTTCTGATTATTACGCGAGAGTTGCTAATTACGGCTTGGCGAGGCGCTCCCACGGCGGCGAATGATGCTAGTGAAGCCAATAAACCCCAAATCATCGGTGCAAATTTTTGGGGTAAAGCCAAAACCGTCATGCAAATTGTCGCGATCGCCGCTTTATTGGTGAAAATCCCCTATGCGATTGCATTTTTCTGGGTTGCGCTAGCACTCACGTTAATTTCTGGCATTCTCTACGTTGTCCCAAGGTCGGATGCATAGTTATAATTTAAGCAATGGTGTTGTTTTACCTTCGGCAAAATAACATTTATAATATTAAAAGTTGCGGTTGGAGTAGGTTTCTCATGGCGACATCACAAACCATAGGCAAAGTGTTTGGCTATCTCTTGGGCGGACGCTTTCGAGTTGTGCAAACTCTCGCTGATGAGGGTCATGGACAAACTTATTTGGTGGAAGATACCGTAATTACAGAAATGCCGCGCTGGATCGCGAAAAGTTTTTGTCTGATTAATAAAACGAACTTGCAACTCGATTGGGCGCGATCGCTATTTCAGAATGAAGTTCCTAAGTTACAGAAACTGAGTGATCTTAGTAATGATTTTCCTAAAATTGCAACTTATTTTGAACAAGAGGAGGAATTTTATATCGTTGAAGAAGCGATCGCGGGAACTAGGGTGAGTGATGAAATCGCCAAAGGTAAACTGTATAGCGAAGCAGAGGTGATTAATTTTCTGAATCAATTGCTAGCCAGTTTACATATTGCCCACGGCGACAATATCATTCATGGCGATATTAATCCGCGTAATTTAATTCATCGCAAAGATGATTCTAGTCACTTTGTCTTAACTAACTTCGCTGTCCTTAAAGGCGTTTATGCCACAGCAGCCCGAAATGGAGTTGTTCTTGGGACACCTAGTTATATGCCCTTTGAGCAAGCCCTTGGTAATTTCACTCCCACTTGTGATATTTATGCCCTTGGGTTAACAGCCATTCAGTTATTGACGGGCTTACATCCCAGTAATTTAGTTCGCCGAGAAGATCTCAATCTATTAGATTGGCAAATGGATTCTTCCGTGCGTCCAGAATTTGCGGCGATTCTCAATCGCATGGTTAAACATCATCCTGAAGATCGTTATCAGACCGCACAAGAGGTTCTCTACGATCTCTATCAATTGCCAAAAAGTCAAGATCCCAATACCTTCCTAACTCCAAATTTTACAGTCGGACAATATGCTGGGCGTTGGACAGTTATTTTAGTCTGTCTCGTTGGTCTTGGTTGGGCTACGCTGAATTACCAGCAAATTCCGCAAATGCTTCCCAAATTAGCCTTACCCACTTTCACCGCAAAACCTGCACCTTCGCAAACCACGGCTACTGTAACTTCTAATTATAAATTGCGGCTGAACCTGACAGGACATACTGGCTGGGTAAGGGCGGTGGCGTTCTTTCCCAATGGCTTCAGTTTTGCAAGTGGTAGTTACGATCGCACTTTGAAATTATGGAATATCCGCGACAATCAATCTTTCGGCACTTTATCTAATCACCTTGGTTCGATTTCAGGCATTAATGCGATCGCCGTGCATCCCAATGGCAATACCTTTGCGATCGCCTGTATCGATAAAACCGTGAAGTTATGGAACTTCCGTAGTGGTCAACCAATTCGCACGATTGAAGGACATACTGGACAGGTTTATAGTGTTGCTTATAGCCCTGATGGTAAGGATTTAGCTAGCGCCAGTGCCGATCAGACGATCAAAATTTGGAATTGGCGTAATGGTGAGCTATTACAAACTTTTGCAGGGCATCAGGATAAGGTTGTATCGATCGCTTTCCATCCCGACGGTAAAAGAATCGCTAGTGCGAGTTCTGATAAAACCATCAAAATTTGGGATGTGAGTACGGGCAAAGAACTACTGAATATCACTGGGCATAAGTCGCCTGTGAATGCGATCGCCTTCAGTCCCGATGGCAAATTTATCGTCAGTGGTAGTCAAGATCAAACCGTCAAAATCTGGAATGCTAATACGGGTAAAATCATGCAAACACTGGTGGGACATACGGATAGTGTGTTAGCGGTAGCCATGAATCGAGATGGCAGTGCGATCGCTTCTGGTGGTGTTGATAAAACCATTCGGATCTGGAATGTGAAGACAGGCGAAATAACGCAAATCCTCAGCGAGCATACAGCGCCAGTTTTATCCCTAAGTTTCAGTCCAAAAGATGCCACTCTAGTGAGTGGTAGTGCCGATCGCTCAGTCATGCTTTGGCAAGTATATTAAAACTAGCAACCGAAAATAGCGATGCGAGTAAAATCCACCCCACTATTTTCGGAATTTTCCCGCCGAGATTGCTATATTAGCTATGGCTTCAAAATATTAAATATCTTTAACAAATTAACAAATATGGTTACAGCAGCCCCCAACATCAGTATTGATGCATCAGCGCGTGAATTATTTCAGGCGGCTTATGAAAATCGTTATACATGGGATAGCAACTTTCCTGGGCTGACCGCGAATGTATCTGTGGCGATCGATGGCGTAGTGCGTACTGGCAAAGCGCGTATTAGCCAAGACTTATCGGTTGACGTGAGCATGGATGAGCCACAACTAATCGATCGCACCACCCGCACCCCTAGCGGTGAAGAAAAGACGGTTTCAGTTGATGAAGGTCAAGAATGGTTATACAACCAACTTCGCGATGTAGTGACTCACCGCAAACGCAAAACTTTTGAAGAAGCTCATGGCAAATCTTCGTTTAATCTTGGTGCAGCCGATGAGTCGGGAGCCGTAGAAATCCTTGTTACAGGCGACTCGATGGGATCGAATTACAAGGTTCGTGGCAATGAGATCTCGATGGTCAGCCGTGTGATGGGGCGTATTGGCTTTGTGATCAATCACCTCGGTCATCTCGACACAGGTGAAGGTTATATCTCTTCCCTATATACGGCAGTTTTTCGTAATCCGATGAATGATGAAATTGTTCGTCAAGCTCGGTTTGAAGATATCTACGAAAAGCTCGGTAATTACTATGTGATGACCAAGCAAATTGTCCAGTCTAACGAGCAAGGACAAACCAAAAACTACGAAATTATCTTCAGTGACATTAATCTATTAGGTTAGAAATCTATTCTCCCTTAAATCTACAAACAAGTCTCTCTGTCTTCGTTTCAAGGTTTAGATCCCCCTCAATCCCCCTTAAAAAGGGGGAAGAAAATAATTTAATTAATTCTCTCCTCTTAAAAAGGGGGGCTGGGGGGATCTCTTGCCCATCACCAATGTAATTCCAATGTAATTACCAATATATTTATGAGAGCGAATTTAGAACGGTTATTAATTTCAGAATCACAACTACTGGAATTAACAGGTTTTGATCGCCAAAAGATTTTGGAATCGATACATCTCACGTCACAACAGATCATCATTCATCGATCGCTAGCTTTAGGAATCACGGCGATCGCCTTTGTGACTTTGGCGAGTGTATTTTTACCGTCCTTACGGATTGCAGGAATTGTTTTTTTGATTAGCTTGACGATGGGGGCTTTGAGCTTTGCGATCGAATTTGCGGAAGTCGCCATACTGTGTTTTTGCGCGGCGCTAGTCTCGGCTATTTATACTTTGTACATCTTGGCTAATGCGACTTTGAGCTTAGTTTTGCTATGTTTTGGTTTAGCGATCGCCAGTGGTGTGGTAGCTTTTTTCCTAATAGGCTGGCTTCGTAAATTATGGCAAAAATCAAAAAGAGCCAATCCCAAAAATCAGATTCCACAGGTTGTAATTCAACTATTTACAGAAGTTGATAAATGCAACAAGGCTATTCGCGATATTGATATATTCGATCAGCTTAAAGATGCGGGAAATCCGATTAAATTAGCCTCTAGGGAAGCCGCGATCGCCGCTTTGCGAATGACCCGTAATGACATTATTCGGGCGCTAAAAACTGAACGGATTTTGCGAGAACATCCCGACTTTCATCCTGATCATTTTGATATTGATTTAAATGCTTTTCAAGCTATCCAAATGCGTGATTTGGCTCAGGAATATGCCCATGTTTTTGATACAACCTTGCAAATTGCGATCGATGTCCAAAAAGCGATGGCAGAATTACAGAATCAAATTACGGAAACAAAGTAGCGGCAGTTCATGAACTGCCCTTTAGGTTTTAGCTAGAAGCGCTTGTGTAAAATCTCAGAGCAAAGCGCCAAAACTGATGTGATGCATAAAGTAAAGCCATCGCTAAAAACATCGAGCCAATGATCCAGATCGGTTCGCCCCGCCCTAATAAAGTTTCCGCAGGAACAGTGGTCAAAAAAGCGATCGGTACAACGAAAGTGAAAAAGAATCGATAGGGCGCAGGATAAGCCACCATTGGATAACGACCTGCTTCCATTAATCCCCGTAAAACTTCCGTGACGTTAAATATCTTAACAAACCAAATGCTTGTCGCGCCTAGCATAAACCAAATGCTATAAAGACTAATAGATCCGAAAGTTAATGGGATCAGGCTGAAAAGATAATTACTTAACCCCAGTCCGAGTTTGCTACCTGCATACCCTAAAAGCCCAAAGCCAAAAAGTAAATTCGGAATCCCCCAAGGCGATATTGATCTTGCCGAAAGCCAAAACTGGCTACTGATTGGCTTTAATAGTACAAAATCCAATGTGCCATTCTGCACATGCTGCACGATCTTACTTAAATTAGGTGCAAGAAACGTGGTTGAAAATCCTTCTAAAATCGTGAATATCCCCAGCACCACGATCGCCTCTTCCCAACGCCAACCCGCAAAACTATAGCCATTCCGATAAAACAAGAATAGCCCAAACAAACTGCCGATCAGATTGGCAACACTACTAAGTGCTGAAATGGCAAAATTAATGCGATACTCCAGTTCGGCAGCGATCGCCGTTGACCAGAACAACTTCAATATACGCAATATACGCAGCGCTTTGTTCATTTTGCTAATCATCAGACAGAATATGGCATTACCATACCCTGTCTTGTTGCAAGTTAAATCCGCTTAAGCGTAGCCACGACCTCTGGGGCGATCGTTACCACGTTCGCGAGGCTTAGCCTTATTAACGCGCAAAGTTCGTCCCATCCATTCAGCTCCGTTCAACGCCTCGATCGCCGCTTCTTCTTGAGCATCGTCCTCCATATCCACAAAGGCGAAGCCCCGAACCCGACCTGTTTCTTGGTCAGTAGGCAATTGCACACGTTTTACAGTGCCGTAATCAGAAAAGACGCTTGTCAAATCTTCTTTAGCAGCTTGATAAGACAAATTTCCAACGTAAATAGTCACAGTCAGTTCGCTCCAGAAAAGAGATCGATATAATAATTTAGCCAGTCCTCGGCAAGGACTCGCTCGATAAGAAATCTCACAAATCCAACCTAAAATTTCAGCTTTGATATAGTTTACCGTTTACCCGTAACAATTTGCGTAGGCTGTATTACAAAGCGTTATCTAACTTATGCAATTAAAACCCAAAATTGGCGAAGCCCACCTCACCAATTTTGGGTTTTAATAAATTTTCATTCCTAAGTTATGATGGCAGATGTCTCAAAATATATTCTGTCCAATTCTGCTTTAAGTAGAGTAAACCAAGCTCTACCAAAAGCTATCAAAAATCGATAAAAATATGGGTAAACAAAGCCGCCTGCTTGCCTTTGTATTGGCAATTTTATTGGGGGCTGTGTATCTGATCGTAAGTCATCCGCCTAAGTTAGGTTTGGATCTACGAGGTGGCGCACAGCTTACTCTCCAAGCAAAAATTAATCCTGAACAAGGGATTAATGAAATTACGCCGCGCATCATGGAAACTGCAAAGTTTGTGGTTGAGCAGCGTATTAACGGCTTAGGAGTTTCTGAAGCAACGATTTTGCTATCAGGGAATAATCAACTGATCGTCCAGTTGCCTGGGGTAAACGATCCTGCTCAAGCCGAGCGGGTGATCGGCACAACTGCACAGCTTGATTTTCGGAAACAAAAGCCAGATACAGAAAATGAGCTAAGAGCAAGGTTGCAAGTTTTGCAGGCGGCAACCATTCAACGGGAAATCCTGAAAAATTCTCAAGATCAGCAGGCGATCGCAGAGAACGAGAAAGAATATAAAAAAAGTACCGAAGCCCTTAAAGACATTTTTGAGCGCACAGGCTTTACAGGCAACATGCTCAAAGATGCTGTAGCCTCACCCACGGGCAATGGTCCCGATTCTTGGCAAGTCGCCCTGACCTTTGATGATAAAGGCGGCGATCTCTTTGCCAAAACCACCAGCGAACTTGGTGGCACTGGTCGAGTATTAGGAATTTTTCTCGATGAAAAATTAATCAGCTATCCATCCGTTGGTCCTGAATTTCAAGGTAAAGGCATTACGGGCGGGCGAGCAGTGATTACTGGTAACTTCACCTTAGACTCTGCAACGGAATTAGCTTTACAGTTACGCGCAGGGGCTTTGCCAGTACCAGTCGAAATTGTTGAAAATCGCACTGTGGGAGCAACCCTTGGCGCAGATAGCATTCTCAGTAGTATTTACGCTGGGGTCGCGGGATTGTTATTAGTCCTAATCTTTATGGTTCTGTACTATCGCATTTTAGGGATGGTTGCCGATATTGCCTTAATTACCTATGCAGTGATTACTTTTTCATTGTTTAGCCTATTGGGCGTGGTATTAACTCTCCCAGGAATTGCAGGCTTCATACTCAGTATCGGCATGGCGGTTGACGCTAACGTGCTGATTTTTGAACGGACGCGGGAAGAGTTAAAAGCAGGGCGTACATTGTATAAATCTGTTGAAGCGGGCTTTTATCGAGCTTGGTCAAGCATTCTCGATAGCAATGTGACCACATTGATCGCTTGCGCGGCTCTGTTTTGGCTCGGTTCTGGATTTGTTAAAGGTTTTGCTGTCACCCTTGGGGTTGGCGTGATGGTCAGTATGTTTACCGCGATTACTCTCAGCCGATCGCTAATGCTTGCCATGATCAGCAATCCCATCTTCCGCAAACCTGAATATTATGGAATGAAGGCTTTTGGCAAAATCTCCACGGTGACAGTCGAGACTGTTACTGACGATCAATCTAAAGATAATAAAAAAGACAATACGAGTGGTGCAGTGCTATGAAATTAGATGTAATCAAAAATGCGCGTCTTTACATCACGATTTCAACAGCCGTGATTTTGGCGGGGATTGTGGCAATGGTGATTTCTTTTCAGCAGTTGGGTTCTCCTTTGCGATTAGGAATTGACTTTACAGGCGGTTCTAGCATCACTTTGGGATTGGCTTGTAATGCGGGTAATTGTAATAAGGCGATCGATGTTAGTACTGTGCGCCAAGCCGTGGAAAGTAAAGGTTTTGCCAATAGTGTGATTCAACTAGTCGAGGGCAAGGATCTCAAGGGTGTCTCGGTACGGACAGCGCGGCTAACGGTTGAGGAGCGCGAAAAGCTCAAGTTCACGCTTGCTGATGCGCTTAAGCCCTATGGTGAAATCGATCCTAAAAAATCTCAAATTGATGAAGTCGGTCCTGCGATCGGGCAGCAAGCATTACAAAATGGATTGCTAGCACTTGCTTTATCTTTTTCTGGTATCGGTATTTATTTGGCATTTCGGTTTCAATTAGACTATGCTTCCTTCGCAATTATTGCCCTGTTTCACGACATGCTCGTGACTGTTGGTGCATTTTCGGTGCTTGGGTTAACGATGGGTGTCGAAATCGATAGTTTATTTATTGTGGCAATGCTGACGATTTGCGGATTCTCAGTCAATGACACGGTGGTAATTTACGATCGCATTCGTGAAAATGTGAAACTGGACAGCAGTGCGGCAACCTTTAATGAGCTAGTTAATGCCTCGGTCAATCAGACTCTAGGGCGATCGATTAATACATCACTGACCGCTACGCTACCCTTGATTGCGATTTTCCTCTTTGGCGGCGCAACCCTGAGATTTTTCGCGCTTGCTCTAATTATCGGCTTCTTGTCTGGGGCTTATTCCAGTATTTTCAATGCCAGTATATTGCTAGCTTGGTGGCGCACTCGTCAAATATCTACAATGAATCAACCGCAAATTGAGGCAAGCTAATATAGCGCCTTGCGCTGTCGCCAAACCCCAGAAATTTTTAAAATGTTCTTGGATAAGCTGTATAAGAGGGTGGCGCAAAGCGCCGCCCTTTTTGATGATGCGAATTACTGGTGCTAAGCGATATGATGTAGGTAAGTCTTGGACAGAAAACTATGACTATTACGGCAATTCGTAAGCTTACGGTTGATGATGTTTTGAATGCAGATATATGAATTCCGATAATAGTAATTCTCTTCCCGATCGCGATGATTCTCCTGCTGAGGCATTGACAGATTCTCTACCAGATCCATTGCCAGATCCATTACTAGAGCGACAAGTCCAACGCTTGATAGAAGTCCAAACATATTTGCGTTGGCTGTTTGATGGATTTTTATGGCTAACGGTGGGAACTGCTAGTATTTGGGCGATTCGCTCAGATGTTGAACTATGGATGGCGACATTTACATGGGCGGCGGTGCGTGTGACCTTGACTTATAATCGACTGCCGATGATGGGTTTGGGGATATGTGTAGCGATGACGCTGGCGACTTTAGTTTGGCAAAGTTCGATTATTTTGTGGGGAGTTAATGCTAGAGAAAAGCGATCGCTGATTGATCAAGTAAAAAGGATAAAGGAAAAAGGAAAAAGTCATCCGCTTTGGCGTTGGATTTGTGAAGAAACTGTTTAGGATGCGATCGCCTTTTCCTATCCCTAATTTACATCAGATGATTTTCTATCTCACTATATTTAGCTACCAAGCGAAAGCCCCGCACTCTATCCGTTTACAAGGATGAGTGACGGGATGAAAGCGCGTCCATCAAGGGGTTCGATGCCCCGCCGATGGACAATTATCTTGAACGAAGCCAACATTTCAGTTATAATTATGCAATCAACAAGGCTGAAAGTGCTGGTTGATCAGATGTCCAACTTTGACATAAATTAGACAGCCTGACTTGCTAAACGGCTTATGCCGACTGCCACTAGGATTCCGTAGCCAAGTCCCCTTGGGATAAGCCCCAAACTCATCTTCAAAGACTCCATCAACCACAAATATTTCTTCGCCGCCTAAATGCATATGGGGCTGGAAATAAGTACCCGCGTCCCATTTGACTAGGGCGACATTCTCGGTTCCATAGCTATGCAATGGCATTACTTGTAATCCCTTGACTAAGCCATTAGCCCAAGACCTTTGCTGCGTGGCGATCGCTACTCGTTGTTGATCATCAGGATGCATTTGCCAGAGCTTGACTAAAATCGTGCAACCATCTTTGCTAAAAGGTGTATGCGTTGAACCCACAGGATTACGAATATAAGTCCCCGCAGGATAATCACCATACTCATCGGAGAAAATGCCATCTAAGACCAAAAATTCCTCGCCGCCGCCGTGAGTATGTGCGGAGAAATGACTGTCAGGAGCATAGCGGACGACCGAGGTTGCCCTTGCCACTTCTTCTCCATCTCGTTCGAGCATTCGGCGTTGGACACCAAGCATAGGAGAATCCACCCAATCGAGGGATTCACTTTCGATGACAACGCGCTGACTCAAATCTGCATGGAGTTTCATAATCTTCGATTCCTAATTTTTAGAATTTCTGTCTTGCCAAGCATTACCAATCCCTTGTACCACACCGCGTCCAATCAATCCAATTCCGCGTCCAATCACATTGGTTAATACATACACAAAACCATTGCCAAGAAGCCCGATCGCTGATTTTAAACGTGGGGAGATCGCATCTTTTAATTCCAATACCAAAGTTACGGCAAGCTGAACTCCTTCCAATTGCTCTAATTCTTGAGTACGCGGTGCATAAATACTTATTTTGCGAATACTGGGATTGGTGAGAGCAAATAAAATATGACGGCTTTCAAAGATTAGTTGCGGATCGGTGACGTATTTCTTTAAGCGATATTTCCAAGATAAATCATTGCGAAAACGTTCGATTTCGCGAGAGGCTAGCAAATTATAACGATAAAATTTATGTTTAATTTCTTCTATATCGGCAAAGTTGTTTAAAAGTGGCTGAATCGTGGCATTAGCTATTTGAATAATCAAATTATCTAAGATTAATTCGGCTCTCCGCATTGCTTCAGGCGTTCCTAATCTGGCGATCGCATTATTCATCACCAAATCTGTTTTAAATAACAAATGTGAAAACAAATTATCGACCTGCGGAATTTGATTTAAAAATTCTGATTGGATAATTGGAAAATCCTTGAGAAGAACATCAACAATATTAACGTCATTAACATTTAAGTTATTGTTTAACTTATCATCTAGTTTATTACCTGATTTATAATCTAATTTATAATCTAATTTATAATTTGGACTACTCAAAATATAGTACTTTCCAAAGAAATTAATAATCGTTTCTTGCCAAATATTTTCCAAAATTGCAGGTATTTTTTCTCCTAGTTGTGAGGGCTGAATTTCTGCAAAACGTAGTTCCGTCAAGCTACATTCCACCTGTCGCAAGGCAATATAGAGCAGTTCACGCTTCTTTTCATCTTTTAAAATATCTATTTCTAAAGGAGTTTTACTCAAATTCGTTAAACTTGATTGCAGCTTGGTGACAGTTATATCCCATAGGCTCGCCTGTATAGCGAGAATATCGGAGTTGTGATTATTCGTGAGGCGATCGCCTATTTCTCCATTTACAGTAACCACATCTTCGACATTAGTAATTGGAATAGATTGAGTAATCACTGGCGATCCTTTGCGCGGTCCCCATAACTGACGTAATAACCACCGCGCCGATTGCAATTCACGCTCCTGACCTGCCAAAACCATCTTAGCAAGGCGATCGCCTAATTCTTCTTTAGTTGGACTATCTAAACTTGCTTTTACTTCCTTCAGTATTTGATCAATATGCCTAATTCCTGACAAATAGAAGTGATGCCTAACGATCGCGGTTACGCTCAGGGGCTGATTGGGTAAATTGGGAATTAATTGATTTGCCGAATTTGGAATGCTGATATCGCGATCGCCCAAATCCTGATCACCTAGATATGGTTCACCGATGACAACTTGACGAATTGCGGCAATTAATTCTTCGGGGCTAGTTCCCTTAAGGCAATAGCCCTCAACACCATAGTTCAGAGCCGTCGCTAATAATTTAGGAGATTGTGGCGCACTCAATAATAAAATTGGCAAGTCAGGATATTTGATTTTTATTTGCTGACATAACTCTAAACCTAGTCGGCAATTAGATTTATCGATCTGCGAATTTATCGCGCTTAAGTTTAGATCCACAATTACTAAATCAATCTCAAGTGCTGCCGAAGAATTGTCTTCACTATCTACGCGCAAAATCATCAAAGCATCTTCAACATAATCCGCCTCAGCCACAATTTGTAAGTCTGGAAATTGCGCCAACCACGATCTCAATCCCATCCGAAAAATGCGATCGCTATCAACTAATAGTAGCCTATACAATTTGGCATTCATTTGATTGTTGAAAATGATTGGTTAAAAAGTTAAGTAACAGAATTGACAGCAAGAATTTCAGAGCGTTCCATCATTGGATTAAAGAATATTATCCGTTCTGGATAGTGTAAGTTTCTTAACCGATTACAAGTACCAAGAGATTGATAATCTTGAATATCTAAAATAAATTTTTTAGCGATCGCTGCTGCAAAATTTACGGGGACAGCATTACCTACCATTTTGTAGCCATCATTAATATTTTGATACTTGAAAATAAATTCATCTGGAAAAGTCTGTATTCGAGAGCATTCCCTTACTGATAACCGACGATAGGGCTGAGGTGATTTTGGGTCAAATATTCTTTTATCTTTTGCAATTAATATCATTTTATTGGCTTGAGGATGTATAGGAGCATGTCGTCCACCTGCTTGAATTGTAAAAGATGGTTCATCCCAAGTTCTTACTCGATTTCTAGACATATAAATACTAGAGAAGCTGCTATCTAGATATTCATGATTAGGAATCGATGAATGATATAACTGCTTTTTGCCAATTGCACACGGCTCCACTAAACTGAGATCTTGAATAGCATCTCTAAGGTTAGGAATTTTATTGTCACCTTGAGGAAATTCAAATATTCCTCCAAGATCATCGCGATAGCCAACAATAATTACTCTTTTACGATCCTGTGGCACATTAAAATTAACGGCATTCAAGAGCTTATAAGCTATTTTATAACCTGATTCTTTAAACATCGCTAAGATATTAGCAAAAGCCTGATGATGTCTCTCCGCCAAGATACCACTTACATTTTCGGCTACAAAGAAGAGGGGCTTTTTATCTCTAACAATTCTTATATATTCATAAAAAAGCTGGCCTCTAGAATCATTAATTCCTCTTCCTGCACCTGCTTCACTCCAACTCTGACAAGGCGGCCCCCCAATAATGCCAATACAGTCTGGAATCTCAGAAGATAGAATATTTCTAATATCACGTTTATCTAATCTTGTATTTGGATGATTAAATTCATATGTATTCCAGATTGATTTATCATATTCATTAGCTAAAATGATATTAAATCCAGCTTTTTGAAAACCAAGATCTAATCCGCCACACCCTGAAAATAAAGACACTAAATTCATATTCATACTTTATCGTTTATAGACAATAAGTTTTGCGTTTAAGAGTTTTGCAGGATTATTAGGAGATTTGATTCTTATGTCTTTAATGTCTATATTATGATCGCTGGCTAAATTTTCCAACTTACACCTAATTTCTTCAGGAAAAGATAGGTACTTGTTCTCTTGAATTATTGAGATTATCTGAAAATTATCATCATCTTGATAATCTACATCGATATAATTATAGATGTTAATTGGATTCTCTATTCCCCACATACCTCTGACTCTTAAATAAGTAATTCCCAGAGGATCAACCTTGTTAACTCTTGCTAGTTCGTTAGTTTCTGCAAATTCAATTCCTGCAATTTGATTAATGCCATTACATATACCATTTCTGATTCTGTCATAAACTTGCTTATCTGCTGCTAAACAGTCGCCGTAGACCAGCCATAATAATTTCAAGCGATTTTGAGGGGTAGCAACTTAAGGCGGGACAGCTTATAGGGTAAGCTTTTTAGGTTTTGGAGTTTTGAGAGATCTTCTTGGTAAAGGCAGGGGTCTCATGCGAGGGACAA
>JBILGV010000024.1:0-46483 GCA_044350865.1 Pseudanabaena sp.
TTCCACAAAACTTTCGACGGTTGTATTGGGTAAATTTAGCAACCTATCAAGATACAAGTCCATACCTGTCACTAGCTATATTTGTAACTTATTATACATTAATCCCCTCAAATCCAGAAGAGCCGTTTTATTGCAATTGGCGACAATAAAGATGAAACAAACAAAGCAATTATTGATATATATTCAAGTGGAATTAATACATCTCGTGACACTTGGGCTTATAGCTTTTCTCGTCAATCCCTAACAGACAATATGAAGAGAATGATTTCTTTTTATAATTCTCAAGTTGAAAAGTTCAAAGAACATTCTAAAGACAAACTATTCAAAGATACTAAAGATAGGCAAGAAAAAGTAGAAGCGTTTATTAGCAATGATCCCCAAAATATAAGTTGGTCAAGAGGATTAAAAAACGATCTTGGAAGACTTGTTAATTATGATTTCTCTGATGATTCAGTTGTTAAGGGAATGTATAGACCATACTGCAAACAGTGGTGCTATTTCAACAAGTATTTTAATGACATGATCTACCAAATGCCTAGAATTTTTCCAAACAACAATCTGGAAAATCTAGTGATTAGCGTAACTGGAATAGGCGCAAGTAAAGGTTTTTCAGCATTATTAACTGACTCTCTTCCAAATTACCATTTACACGATACTGGTAAATGCTTCCCACTTTATACCTATGAAAAACCCGAACCAACCGACCAAACCACACTCTTCCTAACCGAAACAGGCTACACCAAAAAAGAAAACATCCCCGACACCATCCTCAGCGACTTCCAAACCACCTATCAAGACCAAACCATAACCAAAGAAGACATCTTCTATTACATCTATGGCATCCTTCATAGCCCCGAATACAAACAACGCTTCGCCGCCGACCTCAAAAAAATGTTGCCCCGCATCCCCTACGCCGCCGACTTCCACAGCTTCAGCACCGCAGGACGCAACCTCGCCCAATGGCATCTCAACTATGAAAATATAGAACCCTATCCATTAGAAGAATTCAAAAGCGAACTCTATCTCGAAGCCAAAGACTATCGCGTAGAGCGCATGAAATTCCCCAACCGCAACAAAGCCGTAGACAAAACCACAATTATCTACAACAGCAAAATCAGCCTCTCAGGCATACCATTAGAAGCCTACGAATACATCGTCAATGGCAAACCCGCCCTAGAATGGATCATGGAACGCTATCAACTCACCCGCGACAAAGATAGCGGAATTACCAACAATCCCAACGACTGGTCAGACGACCCGCGCTACATCATCGATCTGGTTAAACGCATCGTGCGCGTAAGTGTCGAGTCGGTTAAAATTGTTAACAGCTTGCCACCATTGAATGAGAGATAGACATACCATGCTTAAACCGATCACCCTTCAAGTCGAAGCCCCCATCGCTGAGGCATATCAAAATACAACACCTGAAAACCGTCAAGCCTTGCAAACCCTTGTCAGCATCTTTTTACAATGTATTTCCCAACCAACCCCACTCCAAAAAGTAGTCCAAGAAATTCGTTTAGAAGCACAACAAAAGGGACTTACTCCCGAAATCTTAGAGGAAATCCTCAAGGATGACTAAACTAAGATTAGTAATCGATACCAACATCTTGGTCAGTGGCTTAATGTCTGTAAATTCTTTGCCTCAGCAGGTTTTTGACTATGCCACATCTGAAGCAATACTGCTGATATCAGATGAAGTTCAATCAGAAATAGAAAATGTCATCAGTCGCCCAAAACTCCAAAAATACATCACCTTAGAACGGCGTACTAAATTTTTAGCTGAATTAAGCCAGCAGGTCGAAAGAGTCACAATCAACCAGCAAATTCGAGCCTGTCGCGATCCCAAAGATGACAAGTTCCTAGAATTAGCTGTCTGCGGTGAAGCCAACTACATCATTACAGGCGATGCCGATCTTTTAGATTTGCACCCATTCCAAAATATTTTTATCATCAAAGCCGCTAATTTTTTAACCGTAGTTAAAATCGTGAATAGCTTACCACCATTGAATGAGCGCACCTAAACCAAAAATGCTAAGATATGCTCACTCGCTTTGTAAGGAGGTTTCTGTATGACTAACGCAACCTATGATGAAATTTTTGGAACAGTCTTAACCCTGCCCCCTCTATACCGCGCCATGCTTGCAGAACATCTCCTTAACAGCCTTGATGAAATTAATCCCGAAATCGAAACAGCTTGGAATAGAGAAATATCTAATCGTATAGAAGCGATCGACCAAGGTAAAGTTACCTTAATTCCAGCCGATCAAGTATTGCAAAAACTAAGGAATCGCTAATGTTTCTTGAGTTTGATCCTAATGCACAACTAGAACTTGAAGCAGCAGCTTCATACTATGACAGCATCAATCGTAAACTTAACCAAGCCTTTATTGATGCCGTTGAAAGAACCCTCAATCGCATCGTTCAGTTTCCAAATGCTTGGACACCAATGATTGCAGATGCTAGACGTTGCCATATTGACGGATTCCCCTATGGCATTGTGTACCGAGTTTGTGGCGATCGCATCCAGATCCTAGCTGTTATGCACCTACAACGCAAACCAAACTATTGGATAGATAGAAATTAGACATAAATCCGTTAAAAACATTATTCACTATGAAAGATCCTTCAATTAAAATCAAAAAACCACCCAAGGAAGCCCTCATTGCCTTATGCCGTTCTGCTAAAAAAATGTCTGAATTATTAAAAGCTCACGGCATTAGCGAAGATGAAATCATTGCCGAATTTAACGCTATGCGTAAACAAGCAAGGAAAGATGAAGACAATAATGGAACAGCCAAAACGTAGAAATTTATCTTGGTAGTTAAATTATGCCTGAAACATTACAGTACATAACCAACGAACAAGGCGATCGCATCGGCGTTGTCTTAGATTTAGATACCTATTCTCGACTTACTCCCGCTTTAGATCCTGAATATCTTATTGGCTTAAACACAGAAGAACTAAAAGCCCTCGCTACTTGCAAATTAGCCCTAACCGATCAAAATCACCTAGATCAACTAATCGATAGAAACACCGAAAATTCACTCTCTGAAGAGGAACTTGATGATTTAGATGACCTTCTAGAGAAAGTGGATCATCTCACTATCCTAAAAACTCGCGCCAGATACACCCTTAAGTCAAACAAAAAAGCAACCTAGCCAAAATTGGTTAAGGTTGCTTTTTGAAAGGCTTACGAAGCAATGCTTTCAAATTTTTTCAAAAATAAAGTCCAGAAACCTTGAGAAGGGCTTAGCCATTTCCAACGTTTCTCGGTTTTCTAGAAACTAGGACTATTGAGCAGTAAATCAGAATTTAAAGTCACTGCTAAGTCAGTATTTGGATTGACAGAAGAGAGGGTAACACTGTCACGTCCTAGAAACAGACCGAGTAGAGTGGCAATCCCTGCACCACCAAGGATTTCTTCAGTGGCAAGAGCGCGATCGCCAGTTACAGCCGAGATCGCGGCGGCGGCAGCAGCACCGAGAGCAGCATTCTGGACTAGTTTGCCCACGCTGATACCCTTATCAACTCTCTCAGTTGTAGTCACCACCTTAGAAGTGCCATTAAGTGGCAGCCTTTGTCCATTCGCAAACACAAGTTCGCTAGCAAAGAACTGAGCGCCACCAGATACGGTTCTCAATTCTCCAGACACTTGCGTACCCGCAGGAATTAAAATTTGACCTTGAGCATTGGTAATATTTTGTGGCACTGTGAGAATCAAAGGTACTTTTTCATCAGGACCTAACAAGATCTTGTCCTTGGAATACTGCACGGCGATCGTATTACCTGCGGGAATTCTCACCTGATTTTGGACTGGGGGATTATTGGTTTGACCGACGATATAGGGTGAAGCGATCGCTGTCACCTGCCCCGATCGCACTAAGCCTTGATAGATAAACGCGGCAACTTCGGCTCTAGTCGCGGTTTGGTTAGGATTTAGAAACTGGACATTAGGATAGTTAACGACCATCCGATTTTCTGTCGCCGCCGCCACACTACTTCGCGCATAGTCAGGAATGCTTGCAGCATCTGCATAAGTCTGCAAAATTGTCTCAGGTGCTTGATTTGCAGTGTAATTCAGACCATTAGCAAGGGATACTAAAATCTGTACGCGGGGGATATTTTGAGCGGGTTCAAAAACATTGCCTGGATAACCTGCCATAAAGCCTGTTGTGTATGCTTTTTGAATTGCTGAAGCAGCCCAATAGTTCGGATCAACATCTACGAACGTGACAGCATTGCGAGTCGGAGCTTTAGTCATCGCTTTGTTCAACATCGCGGCAAACTGCGCTCTAGTTACGGGATCGTTAGGACGAAATCCACCATCAGGGAAGCCTTTGATAATGTCTCTGGATGCTAACTCTTGAATAAAAGTTTGCGCCCAATAGTTGGTCGGTACATCATTAAAAGTTGTCTGAGCAAGGGCGGAGGCTATGCTGATGAAGGGAATTGCAGAGCTACCAATGAAGCTAACAGCGACAAGTAAAGCAGTAGTAGAACGTTGCGTTTGATTTGTCATTTTTAAGATGTCTCCTATGCAAGGTCATGCATATTTGATGAATGACTGTATATTCAAAACAAATGTTCCTGAAATATTTTTGCGTAAAATACTAAAATACAGGAAAATATTTCATTTTTACAGCTTATAACTTAAATAAATCAATCAAGTCAAACATAAAAATTGTTATGTAGAGCCAAAATAATTTGACTTAATTAAATAAATCAATCAAATCAAACATAATATCGTAAGTAATTAGGAATTACACAAAAAAACTAAACGTAAACGTAGGGGCAATTCATGAATTGCCCCTACGCTAAAATCGATGCAGCTTACAAATACAGATTGCGATCGCTTTGAGTATTAGTCAAAAAAGCTTCGAGTTGTTCCCATTGTTGTGACTCAACTAAACCAATCACGTCCTGTAAAGATTGTTGATAGGTATAGAGCGATCGCAATAATGCTGAGTGATTATATTCCGCCATTAGTCGCCCTAATTCAGGATTGCCGCCACCCACACGACTGGTATCCCGAAATCCTGAGCTAGCTAAATTTTGAGCTAATTGCAGCACGATCGCATCGTTTTCCTGCTGACAGGATGCAATTAAACTGGCGCTAATCATCACGGGTAAATGGCTAATCATCGCCACAGCGCGATCATGATCTTCAGGATTACATTCATAAACTTTCATTCCCACCGTTTGCCAAAGCGATCGCACTTTCTCGACTGCTTCAAGATCATCGCTAGGCGTGACAACACAGGGGCGATTTTGAAATAAATTTTGTTCGGCGGCGGCGATACCTTGAAAAGCAGTACCTGCCATCGGATGGCTACCGATAAATCTCTGGTTATACTTTTGACAAATATTGGTCGCAGGTTCAACGATCGCTGCCTTGACTGAACCGACATCGGTAAAAATTAGATTAGGCGACAACTTTGGAGCTAGTGCCGAAATCGTTGGTAAAATCGCGGCGATCGGCGTGCAGATGACCACAATATCGGTTTGACTGAGAATGCGATCGGGAATATTGGCGATATCTGGATTAGCAATATTTACAGAGGCGATCGCTTCGGCTTGTTTACAGGTTTCAGGACTACGGCTGATCCCCCAAACATAATGATCTTGATTTAAAGCGATCAGATCGAGTCCCAGCGAACCACCAATTAAGCCCAATCCAACTATGCCAATGTTCATAATATCTACCCTATAAAAAGCAAAGGGCGCGGAGCGCCCCCTACTTTTATCTTAGAACTTGTTAAGGTCAAGCCCTGCTTCCTTAGCAAATGCTGACAAACCCTTCTTTTGCAAAGTTTTGATTGCTTTGGTGGAAATTTGTAATTTTACAAAACGTTTTCCTTCTGCCCACCAAATTCTTTTATCTTGTAAGTTTACATGTTGTAAGTGCTTGTGACGCTTGTGCGAGAACGAAATCGATACAGAGTTATTGGCTTTTTTGCCTGTTAGTTGGCATACACGACTCATAGTACTAGTCTCCTATTTTTTCAGTCCAGTTGACAATATTACAACCTTTTGTGATAAAAGATCAAAAAATTATCTGCGCTGTGGGTGAAGGATAATTAGAGATAATATAGAATTCATATTTTTTATCGTCAGGAAGCCGCAACAACCATGATGAGCCAAGCCTTGCCTAAAGTTACAACCTTTGACGAGTTTGTGGAATTTCTTCCTGAAAATTCGGGCGTACGTTACGAACTACATAACGGAAATTTTACTAGAATAATTCAACCAGTTGGAGAACACGAAGAGTCTAAGGGCTTCTTGACCATAAAAATTGCTGTTGAAATCAAACGGGTACAACTTCCCTATGGTATTCCCAATCAAGTGATAGTTAGACCTGAAGGCAAAGATTCTGGATATTTTCCAGATATATTAGTGATGAATCGTGCCAATCTGCCTAATGAACCGCGATGGAAAAAAGAATCGATTCTGAGTCAGGGAGCCTCCATTCCTTTAGCGATCGAAATTGTATCCACTAACTGGCGGGATGATTATCATTTGAAATTTGCTGATTATGAAGAGATGGGAATTGCGGAATATTGGCTTGTGGATTATGCAGCTTTGGGAGGACGCAACTTCATTGGTAATCCTAAACAACCGACTATATCAGTTTGTAATTTGCTGGATGGAGAATATCAAATTAGCAAATTTCGAGATAGCGATCGCCTAATCTCACAAACTTTCCCTAACCTAAATCTCACCGCAAATCAAATTTTTCAAGCTGGCGTAGTTTAATTAATGATGTACTGAGTCGTAACATGTTTTATCCTCGTCTTAGCGGCGATCGCTATATCAACCCACTTACAGATTTTGGCTTCAAGCGCCTATTTGGAACCGAGCCGAACAAAAACCTGTTGATTGATTTTCTGAATGTAATCTTACCAACCCAACATCGGGTCAAAGATCTCACCTATCGCAGTACTGAAAACCTTGGCAATACGCCCCTTGATCGCAAGGCAGTCTTTGATCTTTACTGTCAAAGCGAAAAGGGCGAGAAATTCATTGTCGAAATGCAAAAGGCTAAACATAATTATTTTAAAGATCGCAGCATTTACTACGCATCTTTTCCCATTCAAGACCAAGCAGAAAAAGGAGATTGGAACTACAAACTTGATCCAGTTTATACCATCGGCATTTTAGACTTTGTTTTTGATGAAGATAAAAACGATGACACTCTCTTACATATCGTTGAACTCAAAGATCAAAATTGCAAAGTTTTCTACGAAAAGCTGAAATTTATTTATCTGGAATTACCAAAATTCAAAAAAACAATCGATCAACTAAACGACCATTTTGACAAGTGGTTGTTTTTGCTGAAACATCTACCCGATTTAGAAGAACCGCCTTTACCATTGCAAGAAAACGTATTTATGCAACTATTTGAAGTTGCCCGAATTACGAACTTTTCTCCAGATGAACGGGAAGCCTATGAAAACAGCTTAAAGTATTATCGAGACATGAATGGTGTCATTGAAACAGCAAGAGAAGAAGGGAAAGTTCAAGGTATTCAAGAGGGTAAGGCTCAAGGTATTCAAGAGGGGAAGGCTCAAGGTGTGCAAGAGGGGAAAAGCTCTCTTTTGCTAAAACTGCTTTCTCGCAAACTAGGAACCATATCTGATGAAATTAAAGTTCTGTTGCACGAGTTATCGTCAGAACGATTAGATGTTTTGAGTGAAGCTTTGTTTGAATTAGAAAGCTTGGCAGATTTACACAATTGGCTCGAAAATATTAACAACTAGCAATATCCTCGGCGAGTAAAATTAATGGTTCGTTCTCGATCTCAAGTATCGCCTCGGTAGTAGAGGGAAGCGGAGGCTCTGTATTCAAGAGGGTAAGGCTCAAGGTATTCAAGAGGGGAAGGCTCAAGGTGTGCAAGAGGGGAAAAGCTCTCTTTTGCTAAAACTGCTTTCTCGCAAACTAGGAACCATATCTGATGAAATTAAAGTTCTGTTGCACGAGTTATCGTCAGAACGATTAGATGTTTTGAGTGAAGCTTTGTTTGAATTAGAAAGCTTGGCAGATTTACACAATTGGCTCGAAAATATTAACAACTAGCAATATCCTCGGCGAGTAAAATTAATGGTTCGTTCTCGATCTCAAGTATCGCCTCGGTAGTAGAGGGAAGCGGAGGCTCTGGTACAATGGATGATTCACAGAACGGCGCGATCGGGAATCGCGATCGTAAAGCAACTCCCCAGCCCTAATTCACTGGTTAATCTGACTTCGCCGCCATGCAGTTCCACCAAGCGCTTAACGAGAGCTAAGCCCAATCCCGAACCTTCGTAGTTACGATTGAGGGCGCTCTCCACCTGTACAAATGGTTGAAACAGTCGTTTGATTTGCTCTGGTGCAATCCCAATTCCAGTATCAATGACGCTTATCTCTAGGGTGTCACAGGGCATAACACCAACATTGGCGATCGCGGCATTATCCAGAACCTTTATGTAGCTTACCTGTAGGGTGATTTTGCCACCGTTTGGTGTGAATTTGACGGCATTATTGAGCAGATTAATCAGCACTTGCCGAATGCGCCGTTCGTCAAGGGTGATAGTGGGCAGGTGAGCAGGAATCTCTGTCTCCACTTGAATATTTTTGCTGAAGGCTTGTTGCTTAATAAAGATTAAACTCGATTGACAAAGGGTTTCGACATTACAAGGTTGACAAGATAGCTTAATTTGCCCTGCTTCGACTTTCGCTACATCGAGAATATCGTTAATCAATTCCAGTAGGTGATTGCCGCTTTTCTCAATCGTTTGGAGAGATTGTAGTTGTCGATCATTTAAATCACCAAAAATCTGTTCCTGAAGAATTTCCGTCATGCCTAAAATAGCGTTGAGCGGGGTGCGTAATTCATGGCTCATATTGGCTAGAAATTCATCTTTGAGGCGAGTTGCTTTGATCAGTTCTTCATTAGTGTGTTGCAGTTGTGCTTCTGTCTGTTTGCGATCGGTAATATCAATGTTTAAACCAATCGTCCTTAAAATTTCACCTTGGGCATTGTATTGGTTGAAGGCATAGGAATCAATAAAGCGGATTGTGCCATCAGGGCGAATAATCCGAAATTCGACACGACATTCTTTATCGCCTTGATAGGCTTGTTGTTCAGCCTGCTGCACCCAATCTAGATCATCGGGATGAATGCGCTGGAGCCAATCCTCATATTTACCAGAAAACTCCTCTGATGAAATTCCATAAAGGCTAAACATGCGCTCATCCCACAGCAAGCGCCCTTCATGTATTTGCCATTCCCAAATGCCAATATTGGCTCCTTTCAGGGCAAATTCCAGACGACCTGATAGATCTTGAAGCGCAAGTTCGGCGTTTTTGCGATCGGTAATATCGGTCAGCGTGCCGATATAGCTAACTACGTTGCCATCATTATCGAATTCCTTCGCCACTTGGATATAACACCACGTTGTAGTACCGTCTGGACGGAGATGCCGACCTTCGCTGCCATGAATGATCTGCCTCTCAGGATTCGCATGGGCGTAGTATTCAGTCCATTCGGCAAGGCGTTGCTCGCTGTCTTCGGGATGTAATCCTTCCATCCAACCACGGCCCAAGGCTGATTCCATCGGTCGCCCACTTAGTTCACTCCATCGCTCATTGACATAGACACAGTTGAGTGGCTCATCAAAACGGAAAATACCGACTGGAGCCGCCGCCGCGAGACTGGCATAGCGTCGCTCACTTGCCTTTAACGATAGCTCCAGCATTTTAAGATCGGTAATATCCGCCGCAATTCCCACCGTTCCCGCAATGTTTAGCCAATCGTCCCGAAAGGGGGTTTTGGTTGTTTCGAGCCACCCCAAAGTGCCATCAGCCCTTGCGATTTTCTCCACAACAACTTTGCGTTGACCAGATTGTAAGACCTCGGCATCATCGTCACGATAGGCTTGAGCCAAGTCCGCCGACCAAATATCAAAATCCGTTTTGCCCACTAATTCTTCCGCCGAAACGCCGCAGGCTTGGACAAAGGGGGTATTTACTGAAATAAATCGATTTTGTTCATCCTTAATCCAAGCGATGTGGGGAATATTATTTAGCAGGGCGGCGAGGTGATTTTGTTGGAGAATTAGAGCTTTTTCAGCAGCTTTGCGATCGCTAATATCTCTCATTATGGTCGAGAAACTTTCAACTATACCGCTAGGTGATTTATGAGCAATAATCACTTGGGAGACGGGGATTTCTTTGCCTGTGCCATCTAGCAGCGCCAATTCTCCAGACCAACTACCCTTCTCAATTGCTGTGGGTAGAGCCTGTTCAAATATAATTTTATTTACCCAGTCAGGATGACATTCCGAAACAAACCGATGCTCTTCACCATTATCCAGTTCGGGACGTAATTCTTTGAGGTGCCTGTTGTGCCACAAAATTTCACCTTGAGCATTAGCTATGCCAATATAATCAGGGGTTGATTCAAGTATTGCCGTAAGTCTTATTTGCGCTTGTTCAAATTTTTTGCGATCGCTGATATCTTGGTAAGTCCCTAACACACCAATTACATCACCTTGCAGATTGCGGAGGGGTAGCTTATTGGTTTCCACCCAAATAATCTGTCCATTGGCTTGATGTTGAGTTTCCACAATCCCCAGTTTGGCAGTTTGACGCTCGATCACCGCCCGATCATCGGCTTGGTAAACATCGGCTTCCGTCTCTCTCCAAGGCATTTCATAATCCGTCTTGCCAATAATTTCCGCGATCGTTTGAAGCCCTGCATCTTTCAGAAAATTCTGGTTACAGCCCAAATACACTGAATTGACATCTTTCCAGAACACCGAAAGGGGAAACGTATCCAGTACAGTCTGCAAAAATTGTTCCCGTTCTTGTAGTTCCTGTGTTCGCACCTGCACCCGATTTTCCAGTTGGTGATTTAGTTGCTGCAAAAATTGTACGGCTCTCTCTCTCTCGATCGCAATACCTGCAATATTGGCAGCCTGAGCGAGCCAATCTAGCTCCTGCGCTTGAGGTGCTTTCTGCTCGCGATAATAAATACCAAACGCGCCTAATAAAGAGCGATCGCTGGCAAAAATCGGTATGGACGAACAGGCTTGTAAGCCATAGGTCAGGGCAAAGTGTTTGTAATCCTGCCACAGTGGATCATGCGCGATATCCGACACCACGACCAACTCGCGCCGAAACATTGCAGTTCCACAGCTACCAACTCCCTCGGCGATCTGTAAATTTGCTTGCTCCACCGCCAATGCATATTCCTGCGGCAAACTTGGGGCGATCACATCACTCAACCGTCCATCCCGACAGAGTGTAATCGAACAACTAGAACCCCGCAGATAGGTTTCCATCGTTAGCAGCAAATCAATCAATACATCTTTCAGTGGTTCTGCCTTGGCAATTCGTTCATGAATCTTTTGTTGGCTGGCTAAGAGTGATGCCGTGGCTTGGTGAATGGTGTTATCTCTCAAACGTTTGAGGGATTCATGCTGGAGTAAACCAACCAGTTGATCTTGCGCGTCCACGATCGCTAAATGCGTAATTTGTGACGACTCAAAGTAGGCGATCGCGGCGTTAATATTACGCAAATTCCTCAAGTCAGATTGTGAAATTATGAGAGTGTCTGGTGGTGATCGGTGCTGTTTCAAGAATTGCCTAAGCGTCAGTTTGGCGATCGGCTGCTGTTGCGTTACTAGACGCATCACATCTTTCTGAGTCAAGACTCCTAAAACTTTTAGCTCATCGGACACAATCACTACACAGGTTGATGATCCATTCTCCCCATCTATCTCCTGCCTACTCAGGTTACTCATCTGTTCTACTGCTGAAAGCACAATTGCATCAGCCCGCGCAACCAAAGGGTTTCGTAGAATCGCTGCGTCCAAATTCCTTAGCATAGTGAGATGCCCCCTTAAAGGCTGACAAAAGAAAGATGCAGTCAAAGATCTACTTTACTTTATATCATTATTAGAATTACACATCGCATTTTTATGACAAGCGATCGCTGCTTAAAAATGACATCATCTCTTGGGCAGTGATTTCGGGGCATTCGAGATGGGGAACATGACCACTATTTTTAATCCAGACCAGTTTGTTGTTAGGAATTGTGGATTGGAACTTGAGAGCGTCCTTTGTACCGAGAATGCGATCGCGATCGCCCCAGAGAATCAGGGTATCTTGTTGCAAATATTTTAAATGCTTCTCAAAGGAGCCGTAACCACCACTTTGAGTAAAGGAAATTAGTGATTCACTCCAAAATGGACTTGCTAAATGGAATGACGCACAAACTTCCGCATCGGCGGTGACAAAACGCGGATCTGCATAAGCTTTGAGGCTAACTTCACGGCGGACTTTGGGACTACGGAGAAAATCAGTTGCCATCCGATCCAATGGTGGTCTGAGAAATTTACCCGCTAACGAACCTTTTCGCATTCCTGCACTATCGATTAAAATTAGTTTCTGCACCATGTCGGGATAGGTAAGCGTAAAATCGATCGCCGCCGCCCCACCCATTGATGCACCCACTAAAATTACAGGTTTAGCGATCATTGTCTTCCAAAAACTATAAAGATGCTCTTTAATTGTTTCTGTGGTAACTCGAACATCGGTAAGTCGTTCAGTCAGTCCAAAACCGAATAAATCGATCGCCCAAGTTTGATAAGAGCTAGCAAGTTGCGGTAATAGCCGCCGAAATTCAAACAGGGAGCTATCAAAACCATGCAATAGCAAAATTGATGGATCGCTTTGATTTTTGGGGCTGCCATCGCAGACATAGCTGGTTAAAATTAGTTCACTAGTAAAGGAAGTTGAAACAAGACAAAACTGGATTTGATCGGCGATCGCTATGGAGGTTGTTTCTGTTAATTGCGATCGGAGGTTAGAAACTTCAATGGGTAAATTCGACATTAGCTGTTAATTAGTTCTTAAATCGATGTAAGTGCATTTTGGCAAGGGTTGCGGCGGTAATTGTGGCATAAAACGGGGTAAATCCCAGAAAAAACAAGAGGATTCCATACAAACTGCCTAAGCCTCGAAAGATCAAGATAATAGCGATCGCGATGAATATAACTAAAATTATATTCACGCCAATCCATAAAAAAGAACGTCGATTAATCGCTTTCACACCTTGTCCATTCCAGATTACTAACCATTGTAAAACACCAATCAAAACTCCCGATAACAACAGCCAAAGGGAATTAGTCAGCAATAAGGGAATGCGATCAAGAATAGTACTTGCAGCAAAAGAACCATCCGTATTGAGTACAAATCCAAATTGGGAAGTATAGGCTAAATTTGTCGCGGCAACCCCAATCCAAAGCCAGCCAAAGATGCTTGCTAAAATCCACCATGTCGCGGATTTGAGAAATCGGCGCAAAACCAAGTATTGTAACAAGCCCACAAATGCCCCCACAAAAATTGCCCCACCGACAATGCCAGTCGCGACAGGACAATTGAGACTTCCAAAACCTGTATGGCAAATTCCCAAAGCGATCAGGTGATCGCCTAAATAATGCACCCCCGCCAGACAAGCCGCCACGCCAAAAATGTTGCCGATCGCAGCCCCTACTATTGTGGCAAGTACCCACCGCCACCAAAGACCGACACTCGATAAAGGGCGTTGCTGTTGCATCTAAATTAACTCTTCGGTGACAATCCTACGCAAAATTTCCGCGACCGTAGCAGCCATTATGACATCAATTTCTAAAGCTTCGCGATCAGGATTTTTGAGATCGAGAACAGCGCGAAGGGTCATATTCACAGAACGGAGTTTTGGTAATGGTTGATCATGAGTCTCAGCAAGGCGATCGACAAATTGAATACAGGCTGTATAGGTCAATTCTGTACATTTACGCTGATCACTATAGCCAAATCCCATTTTGGAAATCACCACGGGATCACCGATGAAATATTGTAAACCCAAAGCGGCGATCGCTGCATCTACATATCTCGCTGTATCCTGCCCCATTGAGACAATCAAGGTGCTTAAGCTATGCCATTGCGCCGCAGGTAGGCGATCGCTTGGTGGTATATGGCGATGCCAAGATATTTGAGAAATAATTCTGGTGAGATCGTAAGCCGAAATAAAATTATCGCCACGATGAGGTTCTTTAGAAAATTCAAAAATCGGATTGCCAACCGAGTCAAGCAATAGCGGCTTTTCGATAAATGGCTTTTCGCCGTAACGTCCTTGAAAAGTGAGAGATTGATTACCAGTGATTCCTTTTAACCAATTTTGTAACTCTAGGGGTGTCGTAAACTGCTTAAACATAGCTGCTAAAGCATTGGAAGACATGCCATCAGATTCATCGTAATCACACATGCGTTGAGCCATCGCCGCAAATGTGCGATATGAGCGTGTATTTTGAGAGTCAGCAATTATGCAGGAGGAGATCGCTTGATTCGGTTTAGATTGGTTTGCCTTACAAATGGTATGTAACAATGGCAATATTTTCGTGGAACTCCAAAACTGGACATTTCGCAAAGGATTTCGACCAATCCAACGGGTCAACATTTGCCCATTCACCACGCTACCGATACAAACACAGGCTTCTTGGATGTTGCTACTGAGAAACTCCAAGCCAATATTTTCGATATTGGGAATTTGCCCAAGTCTTGGGTAGGGACGAAAGCGCACCCGCACTTGCGAGCCTCTTAACATGGCAACTTCACCATAGGAAACGACATTTACACCATCAGGCAAACTGGCGAGGCGATCGGGATAGGTTTGAATATGGCTGACAAATGGCGATGGTGCAAAGTTACGACTGGGCAGGCTATTCATTTTTCCTGCAATACAACCATTAAATCCGCGATCGAGAAAGCCTAAATGATTTTCATCAGCTTGCCCCATATTCACGAATATGCGCTGAGCATTCATAAATTTCTGGTATAGGCGATCGCCATCTCCTGTAATTTGCTGTAAATGCCTAACCACCGCAGGGCTTTGCAAAAGATTATTTGTAATTGCTTGAGAGGTAGCATCCAAGATCGTATCAAGGCTAAGAGCATTGGCAAACTGAGCAAAAGCAATTTCGGTTAATTTGCCATAGAGGCCGTCAACTTCACCATCGTATAGCCCTAAACGCTGCAAACCTGTCTGAGCTTGGGTTAATTCCTCTCCCAAAAGCTTTACCTCTATTACCGCCATTGATTGCCTCTGCTTAAAGAAAGCTTAATTTTTTGCTGAATTTGCTGGATTTATTGGTTATGGTGGCGCTATTAGTGGCGATCACTATTAATAGTTTATCTATAAGTCAGGCGATCGCGATGTATCCCAGTTTTTGTAAAGGAAAAATATTTACACATTCACCTTATAGTTCAGGCTTAGCTCATCGCCAGCGACTCCACGAATTGCCCAATTATATTTCGGTGTCTCGATTAGAATAATTTCAATATCCAATGGCTCTATGCTCAAATTATCCTTGAGTCTTTCAAATAGCAAACGATATAGATGTTTTTTCGCGTCCACTGAACGCCCTTCAAACATCAGGATTTCGATGATGATATATTGCTCAGTGCGATCGCTAGGATATTCAAAGTCTTCAGCTTGCAATGGAAAGAATCGCTGAAATTTCTTTTCGATGGGATAATTCAGCGCATCAACGATACAGGAATGGATCGTAGTCGATAGAGTTTCGCGATTTTGCTGAATGAAATTAGCATTTCCGTAGATTTTCGTTTGGGGCATAACTGAATTTTAAGAATATTTATTGTTTATTTGTTTGTATTTTACAGGTAGGCGATCGCGCATAACCTTAACGATTCAGTCCATTACATCAACTGCTTTTACCGCGCTCATTAGATTTTGAGTAAAGACTGCATATCCACTTGGGCAATGAGTTTTTATAACTGCTAAATCTATGTCATGAGCCAAATTCCAGCGAATCTGTAGTGGGCGTTGATTGCTGGTATTCTCGTCAAGATAGGTGGATTGGGCGATCGCGCTTTCTAAAATTTCTTTTGAATTTTCTAAATCTTCTAAGTTTTCCAGCTTTTCAATCTCTACACCTAAAATCCCTGAAACAGTCTGAGTATCGGCAAGTAACCATGTTTCAAAATTTCTAATCGCTAATCCACCCGCACTGCGATCGCTAATTTCCTGTTCATCAGCATCTAAATGATTACTACGAATTTTAGCTAAAGCAAGTTCTAAATCACGCTGTCTCTTAGGCAAAATGTCATCAGCATCAGCCACAATCAAAATCATATCGACCTCTTCAGGTTTCCACGCGATGACCACTTGGGCGAGATATTTTGGCTGTAAAATTGAGTGTCCAGTACCCCGCGTAAAAAGCCCACTTTCATGATTTGTAGGATGTCGTTGCACAAAGTCACAATCTAAACCAATACCTTGAATTTCTCGTCTAATCAGCGTATGCAAAGCACCTTCTTTACCTCTTTCAATAACTTTGCCACCATCTTCTGGGTTGATGTATGGAATACTTGCACCGAGTTCTGCTTCACCTTCAGCAATTAGTCCAATCCGAATCCGACGATTCATGCAGGATTGCCTCCAAACTGGTTAGTAAACCAAAGCTCACCGAGAGAGCCATCATAGGCTTCGAGAGCTTTTTGAAAACGCACAGAATCTGTGGGTAAATTATGGACTTGGGTTTTACCTTCATTGTCAAGCTCTACAGCGCGAACTTGGTGCGGCTCGACATAATTTAGTAATACTGGTGAATGGGTTGTAATCAATACCTGAACTGGCTTACCTGTAATCCCTTCTGTGGAAACAAGTTTTAATAGCTCTATCATTTTATGTAATAACCAAGGATGCACACCATTTTCAATTTCTTCAAAGCAAATAATACTTGGAGTATCTTCTTGGTATAACGCTGTTAGAAAAGCTAAAATTCTTAATGTCCCATCAGATATATCAGAAGCAGGAATAGGCGTTTCCGAATATTTATCAATTAACTGCAATGAAAAAGTTTGATCTTTACCACGCAGTAATGAGATTCTTTGAATATTAGGAACTAGTAATCTTAGACGTTCTTCTAACTCATCAAAACTTTTACGATTACTAAATAAAATGTCGGCTAAAGCATAAGAAATCCCCTCTCCTGTTCTTTCCATGTTGCTAAATGATTGCACTTCGTCAGACAAACTTAACGGTGCGAAATCATAAATACAAATCTTACGCAGGGCGCTAGCTATGGGAGAAGATTGATAATTATTAGAAACCAAAAATGTTCTTAAGGGTTCTGTCCATTTATCTGAACAACGAATGTCAACGGCTATATTGTCAGAACCAACTAGGGCATTTTGAAAAGTATCTATGCTAAAGCTTTGCTGATGATAGTTAAAACTTGCTACAAGTTCAGAAAATCTTGGTAAATCAATATTTTTTTCTAATGTCGTGCTGATCATAAAGCAAATATGATCTAGACTTCCATGCCAAAACTTAGACTCAATATTCCGTTGTTTTTTACTTATGCTTTCTAATGATTGAGAGAAAAAATCTTTGACTAGATTATTACTCGATATGTTTATCAGCCTTTGTAAACAATTAGAAAATACAAATAGCGATTCACAAATATTTGATTTCCCAGAGCCATTTGGTCCTATGAAAACTGTTAGTGGTTGGAGATCGATTTCGGTATCAAAGAGGCTCTTATAGTGTTGAACTTTGAGTTTAGTTAACATCTGTTTGGTGGTTGAGGTCAAATATTGAATTAGAGTCATACTTTATTTTACAGGTAAGCGATCGCACATAAACTTAGCGTCTCAGTCCATTCGACGATCGCCCCGTAAGTATCACCAGTCTGTCCACCAAGTTGACGGTTAAACCAAGCACCGATGAGCCATGCCAAGCTAAAACCAATTACCGTTAAGCCAATCCCTAAATAAAGTGAGTTGTAAACATAGGCGATCGCCAAATTACCCATCGTTAACAAGATCGCCACTAGCCACACTTGCCAATGATGCAAATCCTCTTGATGAAATTTGCCCTTACCGATCGCCTTGAGATAGGGATAAGCCATAATTGCCCGTAACTGTCCCCACCTTGCCCATGCCCAAACGCTAGTCAAAATCCAAAAACGATGATCTTTAATCGCAGCGAGAGCGACAACTTTTAATAACAAAATCACAATTCCTGCGATCGCCCCGAAAGCACCTGTATTACTATCCGCCATCACCTCAAGGCGGCGATTCGGATCGGTGACAGCCAGACCATCGGCGGTATCCATTGCCCCATCAAGATGCAAACCACCTGTGATTAATAAGCCTAATAAAATCGTGACGAGCGATCGCAGATAAATAAATTCTGATGCAGGTTTAATGAGTCCTAAAGCAAAGTCCAGAGAAGCGATCGCGCTACCGATGAAAATACCGATCAAGGGAGCATAGAGAGCAATTCCTCGAAAATCTAATGTTCCTTGAGGGCGCAGAGGCAAACAAGTATAAAAAATTAGTGCTGCTTGAAATTTTCGCCAATGATACATTTAAGTAGAGAGAATAAAGCACTATTTTCACTTTATTATGTGTTCAAATGACCATAGGATAGAGCATTGATGCTGATATTAAAATGCTTTGTAGACTATGGGAAATCAACGACCGATCGCTGTGGATTTATTTGCAGGTGTTGGGGGAATGACATTGGGGTTTGAACAAGCAGGGTTTGATGTACTTGCCTCTGTGGAGATTGACCCCATTCATTGTGCTACCCATGAATATAATTTTCCAATGTGGAAGGTGATTTGTGCCAGTGTTACAGACATATCAGGCAAAGAGATTCGTAAAAAATCACAAATAGGCGATCGCGAAGTTGATGTCGTTTTTGGGGGACCACCTTGCCAAGGTTTTTCGCTAATGGGGAAACGCGCCTTTGACGATCCACGCAATCAATTGGTATCGCATTTTATGCGTTTGGTCAAAGAACTCAACGCTAAGTATTTTGTGATGGAAAATGTCAAAGGTTTAACAATCGGCAATCATCGACAATTTTTAGATGAAGTGATTGAGAATTTTAAAGAAAAGGGCTATGACATTCTCAGCCCTTACGAAATTCTTGATGCTTCTTATTTTGGTGTCCCTCAACATCGCGAAAGATTATTTTTGATCGGGTGTCGTCAAGGTTTATCGCTTCCCAGTTATCCATTACCAATTACCAAACCAGCCAAAGCCAAACGTATTGACAAGAAGTTTTCTAATTTATCTGATAGTCCAACTGTGAAAGATGCAATTTCGGACTTGCCAGATATTTCTCAATATCATGAGTTGATGAGTCTAGATTATTGTTTGACAGAGCTAGGAAATCCTAGTAAATATGTAGAACTAATTAATAGTTTTACTTCGTCTAATTTTGGTTATAAGCGAAAATATACTAAAGATATCCTTACATCTAGTCTTAGAACGAAACATAAAGACTCATCAATTAAGCGTTTTAAGGAAACATCTCAAGGACAAGTAGAAACCATTAGTAGATTCTACAAGTTGGATTTAGATGGAATTAGCAATACACTTAGAGCAGGTACACCTAGTAATAGAGGTGCTTTTACATCTCCTCGTCCCATACATCCTACTATTCCAAGATGTATTACAGTTAGGGAGGCTGCAAGATTACACAGCTATCCTGATTGGTTTCGTTTTCATAAAACAATCTGGCATGGATTTCGGCAAATTGGCAATTCAGTCCCTCCTTTGCTTGCTAGATCCGTAGCTGCTGAAATTATTAGAGGTCTTGACGTAAAACCTTTTATTTCGCGTAAGTTAATTAAATTGGGAGAAGAGAATTTATTAACCATGAATATGACCGAAGCTGCACAACGGTTTGGAGTTAGTCCAAAAGTTATTGAGCCGAGGCGTAGAAGCACTTTAGGCGACTAAAAATAAATATCTTCCTTATCCCAAAAGTGAGTAATTGAACGTGGCAATTGAGATGTAATGACTTTTATACCTGAATTTATAAGGTCAGAGTTGAGAATACGAATAATTTCTCGAACTCCTGCGGCTATTAGCTTACAGTCTCTGGCATTTATATCAGCACTAGTTTTATCCTTGCCATCGATTTCAATTGCTACTATTTCTTTACCAGTCCAAAACAGAAAATCAACTTTGATCATTGTGTTAGGTGTACCATCAAAATCAGCAAATGGATCTGATAAGTAAAGATGAGCTTGTGGTATCGGCAATATAAAATCTGCCCAATGAAGCAATGGATTGGATACATATGGATTGGATGCATTTTGACGATTGATCATACTTTTACAATGCTCAAAATATAGATCAAGAAAACCCTTTTCATACTCACTTTGTAATTCTGAATTTTCTCTCAAATATTTTCCAATGACAGATAAGGAGCCGAAGCCCCCGACTGGTTCTATGTGCCTAATGTCTCACCACTTCTAGATGGAGAATATCGGCGTTCCTACGTTTTGTGGAAAGAATTTGTCGCGCCTTTAATAGCGATCGAGTTTGTATCTGGCAGTGGCAAAGAAGAAGGAGATGCCACGCCGCCTAGTGAGTCCGAAAAGGCAAGTAAATTCTGGGTGTATGAACAAGCAATTCGTATTCCTTTTTATGCCATTTTTGATACATGGAAAGATAGCCTTGAACTATATCACTTAATTGACGGTCGCTATACCAAGATGCAGCCTAACGATCACGGTCATTACTCTATTCCGCCGATGGGTGTGGAATTGGGATTGAAATTTGAGAATGGTGTGGCTTGGTTACGCTGGTGGGATGATGCGGGAAATTTGTTGCTGACTGATGACGAGAGGGCGGAGAAATTGGCTAATTATTTGCGATCGCTGGGCATTAATCCTGATGAAATTTGATCGGGCGATCGCGCTCAGATCATCCAGTTAAAAAAATTCAAGCTAGATTGGTTAAGATAGAGAAAATATTTTTATATAAAAACTTTAGAGCATGATAAAACAGCGCCGTATTTGGTCTTGGCTCACAATTGGATTATTAATTGGTGTAATAGCGATCGCTCTTCAGTTTTTTGGGGTTAGTGGTGCAAATGCGGCGATTACCGACTATTTGCAAGAACAAAAATTTCTGACTAATGTTTGGCAAATCGTTAACCGTTCCTATGTAGATGCTGATTTTAATCATCAGAATTGGTACAAAGTGCGCCGCAAATTTGTCAATCGCAAATTTAATAGCCGCGAAGAAACTTATACCGCGATTCGGGAAATGTTAGCGACTCTGGATGATCCGTTTACGCGATTTCTGGAGCCAGACAAGTTTAAAAGTATGCAAACTAGCACTTCAGGGGAATTAACGGGCGTAGGACTACAAATCGCTGTCGATGAAACGAACAATGTCACCGTAATTGCACCGATCGAAGGTTCGCCTGCGGATATGGCAGGAGTGCGATCGCGTGATCGCATCGTTGGCATTGATAATATTCCGACAAAGGGATTAACCCTTGATGAATGTGCGACCAGAATGCGTGGCAAAATTGGTTCGGAGGTCAAGTTAACTCTGGAGCGACCTCTCGCCGATGGTAAAGGTTTTGAGAATCTGGATGTATTGCTAAAACGCGATCGCATTGCGGTCACACCGATTATGGCAAAGCTCAATCAAGAGGCAAATCATAAAGTCGGCTATATCCGTTTAAATCAATTCAATGGCAATGCAGCGATCGACATGCAAAAAACACTGCAAAAGTTTGAAGCAGAAGGTGCAGATCGCTATGTTCTTGATTTACGCGGCAATCCTGGGGGGCTATTTGATGCGGGGTTACAGATTGCGCGGATGTGGATTCCAGATGGAACTGTCGTGTATACCGTTGATCGTCATGGTGTACAGGAGAGCTTTGAAGCTAAAGGTGATGCGATTACCAATGATCCTCTAGTTGTTCTGACCGATGGAGGTTCGGCTAGCGCTAGTGAGATTCTCGCAGGGGCTTTGCAAGAGAACGATCGCGCTCAGTTAGTTGGTACAAAAACTTTTGGCAAGGGTTTAATTCAATCTCTGTACGAATTGGAAGATGGGGCAGGATTAGCCGTTACGATCGCTAAATATGAAACGCCATTACATCACAATATTCATAAGCGGGGAATTATCCCTAATGTAGAAGTTGTTCTTACGGAGCCAATTACGCGCAAACAACTCGGCACAAACGAAGATCCGCAATATGTAGCAGCCCTATCGGTTTTGGATGGAACTTACAAGAATACACTTGCAAAATCATAACCATAGGATTTACGCAAAATCACTTTGCAGCCGTTATTTCAGGATAGTGGCAATTCATGAATTGCCACTATCCCTTTGGGACTAATGCTCTTTGGCGTTTAGCTTCATACAGCAACAAAGCCGCACAAATAGATACATTTAATGACTCAACCCGATCGCTTTGAGGAATTGATACTACCTCATCAGCAAGTTCTATTAATTCTTCGGATAATCCGTTCCCCTCATTTCCCAATAAAATTAAAGTTGGCTGAGTGAAATCATAATCCCAATAGGTTTTCTCGGCGCTTGCCACTGTGGCGATCGCCTTAACACCTTGAGATTGCAATTTACGAATATCATCAGCAATTTGATTGGAGGTTTGCATCGCGCAGCGAAACCACTGCCCTGCGGTGGCACGAATAATTTTGGGATTGGTTAAATCGACACAATCACTACTGACTAAAATGCCATCAATTTCAACCGCAACTGATGATCGCACGATCGCTCCAATATTTCCAGGGTCTTGAATTGTCTCTAATGCTAAACCCAATGTCTGAATATTCGCTATTTGCTGCGATGGTAATGGCGCAGCCGCGATCGCCCCATCAGGATTTTTGGTAGTTGCAATCCACAGAAGTACTTCTTCAGAAACTATTTCTAAACGTTCGATTTTATCCGTAGCTGTTTCAATTTGTTCATATAGTTCTGGATTAGCGGCGATCCACTTTTCAGTACAGCAAACTATGGAGAGGGGGTAAGCACAGGCGATCGCTTCTGTAATGGCATGGGTTCCTTCTATTAAAAAAAGTCCCTCCTCCCTACGATTTTTTGCACTTTCGCCAAGCGATCGTAATTGTTTGACTAATAGATTTTTGGTACTGGTAAGCAATGGCTAACTCCTGCGAAATCAAAACAAAAGAAAAGTTCAAAATTACCGCAAAGCAGCACTTTTGAACTTTTCCTTGGACTATAAAAATTTAAGCTTCTGTAGTTTCTTCGGCAACTTCTTCAGATACAACTTCTTCGGCAGGAATTTCAACAGGAATTTCCGCTTCTTCCATCGCATCAGGAACTTCGTATTCTTCCTCTTCAGCCGAGCCTTCAACTACTGCAACAGGAATTTCCATTACCGCAGGAGGTGCATTGAGTTGTTCGCGATATTTCGCAGCCATCTCTTCAGCCTTAGCGTAAACCAGTTGAGGGTCTTTGACCATATCACCTGGTTCAGCTTCAAGTTGCTTGGTGGAGAGGGAAATACGTCCGCGCTCTGCATCAAGGTCGATGATCATGACCTTCACTTCGTCATTGACGTTGAACACGTTGTGAGGAGTTTCGATATGCTCGTGGGAGATTTCGGAAATGTGCAGCAAGCCACTGACACCACCGATGTCGATAAATGCACCGTAGGGCTTGATACCGCGTACTACGCCGATGACGACTTCGCCAACTTCGAGCTTGTTCATCTTGCGCTCGACAAGGGCGCGGCGATGGCTGAGGACGAGACGGTTACGGTCTTCATCCACTTCCAAGAATTTGAGTGGCAACTCTTCGCCAACCAATTCTTCCTTGGGCTTGCGGGTGCTGATGTGAGATCCAGGGATAAATCCGCGTAGTCCTTCGATTCTGACCAGTGCGCCACCACGGTTGGTAGCAAAAATAAGCGATCGCACAGTTGCGTCTTCTGCTTGCAACTGGCGTACACGTTCCCATGCTCTCATGTACTCGATGCGACGAATCGAAAGGGTTAGTTGTCCTTCTTCGTTTTCGTCGGCAAGAATGAAAAATTCACGGGTCTCGTTGTTTTGTAAAACTTCTTCAGGTTGATCAACGCGGTTGATCGACATTTCCTGAATCGGGATGTAGGCTGCTGTTTTTGCACCAATGTCAATAAGTGCGCCTCTGGGCTCGATGCTGAATACTGTGCCTGCAACGATGTCGCCAGGGCTGAAGTGATAATCGTATTTGTCTAAAAGTTTTGCAAAATCTTCATGAGTGAAGCCGACATTGGTAGCTGTGGCAGTTTTGGCCCGATTGATCATAACTAAATTTTTCCTTGTTCCTGTTTTGAATTTATCTGGTTTCCTCCCAGAAATGTAAGAGCATTAGCCACTAAAGCTTGTTGCGGTTTACATCCTACGCCTATTAATGTTGTTAATATTTTATTGATATTTAGTAAAATGTATAGGCATAGGTTTGCAATCATAGCATATTAAAACTGAATCAAGGAAGTGTTAGCAAATATTTTTTTGTAACTTCACCATAAAAAAGCCATCCATGTTATGCACATGGGGCAGAACTTTAACCCATCCCCGATCGCTTGCAAAGTGAGCCGCAGGGTTATCGGCATCGGGCGGGACAATTTGCCAATCGGGATGATTTGATAAAAACTGGGTGATTACTTCTTCGTTTTCGGCGGGATGCAACGTGCAAGTACTGTACACAATTACGCCTTCAGGTTTTACCCATGTCGTAGCGCGATCGAGAATTTCGGCTTGAGTTTTCGCTAATTTATAGGGTTCATCAGGAGTTTGTCGCCAACGTGCATCCGCATGACGATGTAATGTTCCTAAGCCTGAGCAAGGCACATCTAATAAAACGCGATCGCATTTAGAATTTACCGAACTTTCAGGCAGTCCCGTAAATTCCCGCGCATCAATTTCAATGGTCTCAACATTGCTAATCCCCAAACGCGCTGTGTTTTGATCAACTTTTTTAAGGCGACTGGCTAGGCGATCAAGGGCGTAAACTTTTCCCGTATTTTTAAGGCGATCGCTGATATGTGTAGTCTTTCCCCCAGGAGCAGCGCAAGCATCAATAATGATCTCATTGGGCTGGGGATCAAGTAAATAGGTGACTAATTGAGCGCTTGCATCTTGAACCGACCACCAACCCTCTTTAAATTTCGGTAATTTACTGACATCGCCAGCACCTTGCCCCACGCGAATACCATCGGGTAAATAGGGAATTGGCGCAGCTTCTATTTCAGCTTCAGCAAAGGCTGCTAGAACTTGATCCCGCGTTGCATGTAAAAGGTTTACTCGTAAATCGAGATGGGGCGTTTGATTAAACCAATTGCAAATATCCGCGATCGCTTCTTGCCCAAATTCTTTTTGCCATAACTCGATTAACCATTCTGGATAACTATAATAGTTAGAAGGATCAGCAATATTTGCCAGCAAATCCCCCTTGTCTTTAGCTCTGAGTATAGATCGCATCACCCCATTTACAAATCCAGACAAACCCTTGAGATTATTCTCTTTGACCAACTCTACAGTGGTATGCACGATCGCTGATGGCTTAATGCGATCAAGAAAACATAGCTGATAGACACCAATCTGTAAGATTATTAATATATCTGGCGGTAACTTAGTGATCGGTTTTTGTAAAAAGTTTTGCAAAACTGCGTCCAAGGTCTTCTGGCGGCGCGTGCATCCATAGACTAATTCGGTGATCAGACGGCGATCGCTTTCTGGGAGAATTACCTCATCTTGTCGCGATCGTGAAAGCGTGCAGTCTAGCGCAACATCTGCGTAAGCCTTGCGCCTTTGGATCAATCGAAGGGTTTCTAAGGCAATCTGTCGAGAATTTTTATTCGTCATCGGCGATGTTCTTTAACGTGAACTTAATGTTAGTTAGCCTAGCTAATTAGTAAAATTGCATGTGGAAATTACTGAATTAGCAAAATTAAATGATTGCACAGTAGACAAGTGCGACCATTATTTGGTATCTAAGAGCGTAGATTGAGATGATTTTTAATCATCTGTTACAAAGCTGTAAAAAAGCTTACTATCTAAAACAAGTGTGGTGATTACTGTGGGTGTGAGGAGCGGCAATGGTTGATACTGGTGTGAGAGTCAGGAAAGCGAAATTCTCGTCTGGGAGTACCCTAGCACTTGGATTAGCGATCAGTTTAATAAGTTTAATAGTTGGTGTCGATCTTTTCCTACATCCGAACATAAGTTCTGGTCTATTACTGCCCTTTACCTTCGGTGCTGGTGGGGTGGCTATACTGGGGAATTTTGCAGTACCAGTTTTACGACGACTTAAGGCTGGACAGATCATCCGCGAAGATGGTCCCCAAGCGCATCTCAAGAAGCAAGGCACGCCCACGATGGGGGGGATATTCATTATACCTGTCGGGATTATTCTAGGGCTGGTATGGTCAGGATTTAATGACAAAGTTATAGCTTGTAGTTTACTGACTCTTTCCTTTGCTTTCATCGGCTGGTTGGATGATTGGAAAATTTTACGCCGCCACTCCAATAAAGGTTTATCTCCACGCTCAAAGCTTTTACTCCAAGCTTTATTTTCGGCAGCTTTCTGTGGCTGGTTAGCTTTAACTCAAAACTGGCAAGCGATCGCTACTGTCAATTTACCTCTACATTATGCGCTCCCACTTGGCTTATTGTTTTTTCCCCTTGCGTTGTTTGTATTTCTCGGCAGCAGCAATGCGACTAATCTCACCGATGGTTTAGATGGTCTGGCGGGTGGTACTGGGGCGATCGCTCTATTCGGGATGGCAATTTTGCTATTTCCGCAGAATAAAGAATTAGCAATTTTCTGTATGTGTCTCAGTGGTAGCTATTTAGGTTTCCTTTGGCACAATCGCTATCCTGCTCGTGTATTTATGGGTGATACGGGATCACTAGCTTTGGGTGGAGCGCTTGCTTCAACGGCGATTCTAGGAAATTTACTTTGGGCTTTTGCCATTATTGGTGCAATCTTTGTCTGGGAATCGATTTCGGTGATTGCACAGGTCAGCTATTACAAAGCCACTAAAGATGAAACTGGTATGGGTAAACGTCTATTCAGAATGGCTCCTTTTCACCACCATTTAGAGTTAAGCGGCTGGCATGAGTTACATGTAGTCAGAGCTTTTTATCTAACTGGTGTTTTCTTAGTAGGGCTGGCTATTTTGATTAGCAAACTCTAGATTTTTAGTCAAATTGTTATAAGCTAAGAAGCTGCACACCAGTAGCCCCGTCATGCGTAGTAGTAGACCCCGATATTCCCCCTCTTGGCATTCCAAACGCAAATCATCGTCTTGGTTGCGAAATACTTTGCTTTTAATTTTCGTTGGCTTGCCATTGCTATTTATCTTGGCTGAACTGATTGCACGCGGAGCAGTTTTGGCTACAGGCAGTACAAATCAACTAGCACCCAACAAAAACGTAGCGATCGCCCAATCCTATGCATTTAAATTGCAGGATGTCAACGGCAACAGCTATCCTGGCTTGCCAGATTCAGGTCGATTACAAGTGAAGCGTAGTCCCCTATTGGGCTATGAATTGATGCCTAGCCAAAGTAGTGAATATTGGCAGATCAATGATCAAGGCTTCCGCCAAGATTCATCCGTTCCTATTGAGAAACCCCCTTCAGAAATCCGTGTATTTTTAGTGGGCGGTTCGACCGCTTTCACGAATATGGCGGAAAAAAATCAAAAAGCCCTAGCTTTTAAAATAGAAAAATTACTTAACGATCGCGTCCGCGCTCAAAATAGCAGTCCTGAAAAATTTAAACCCAAGGAAACTCCCTATTTTGCTGATCAAATTGAAGCGACCCGAATGCTACCACCCCGCATTCGCGATGGTAGTTATCGAGTAATTGCTTCCGCAGTCCCTGGTTATAGCTCTGGCAATGAACTCGCCTTGCTTGCCCATAAGGTCATGGCTTATAGCCCTAATGCGTTGATCATCCTTGATGGCTATGAGGATTTGCGATCGCCTAGTAATCAGACTGCGCGTGAAATCGGGAATGTAGAGCAGATGCTGCGTGATCCGATCGCCCAATATCGCCAACATCAAGCCCAGCAGTTTAACAACTGGACAAATTCTTTGTATTTGGTCAAGGCTTGGCAAAAGTGGGTAGTTCCCGCCGATATCACCACATTTAGCTCGGAATATCAAATTTTTAGCGCTGATCAACTGAGCAAAGATCCCAAGGAAGTTCAAGCAAGAGTAGATCGTTATCTGTATAACGCTCGGCAAATGAATCGCTTGGCGGCTGATATTCCCACTTTAATCGTGTTGCAACCTGAGATCACAGGCAAACAAAAATCTTTAACCAAAGAAGAGGATGGCATTGTCAAGTCTCTGGGCAAAGATTATAGCGATCGCGCCATGAATGCTTACAAGATCGCTGATAAGACTTTAAGCACTGGGTTAACCACCGCTAAATTCATCAATTTCTATCAACTATTTCAAGACTCTAATCAACAAGCCTTTATCGATCCGATCCATCTCACTGAAGGCGCTAATGAAATAGTTGCCCAAAAATTGTACGAAAGTATTGAGGGGCTATTTTCCGTACAACCGATTCAAAATTCGCAAAATAGCGAAGTCGGAGTACCACCAACATCGCCGATAGCCGTGCAGCCAACACCCCAGCCTGTAGCTACTCCCGAAGCAATCAGCAAGCCTCCCGCAAGTCTTTCGGAGACACTGCAACGTGTCCAAGGTCAATAGAAGAACTAGTGAAATGAGCTAAGCTTGCTTCACTAATTCTTCTATCAAATGAGTCCCAATACGAAAACCAAGCTAAAGGGACTTGCTACGAGAAAAAATATGGGTCTTAGTTCGCGATCCAAAGTAAACTATTCAATTAGTGAGTTTTAATAAATCTTTATGGTAGAACCAATTTTGTCGGGCATTTGCCTTGGTCTTATTTTCATTACCCTTGGTGGATTATTCTTTGCTGCTTACCAGCAATATCGTCGAGTTTAACAACAAAAAGGGGCGCTTTGCGCCCCTTTTTTGTTATTCCTCAGGCTGATCTAAGTACCGACAAATTTCATTGATTTTCATCCGATAAATATGTGGCCATCCACCATTCGTCTCAATGTCACGCAGGAGATTAAATAATTCATGCCGACTGGTTGGTAAAGCGGGTTGAAATAAATCGTCTCTAATCCTCTTGTGAACTGAGTCTAAGACCCTCAAAATTTTCAAAAGCCTAACTGCATCGTCTTGTTGACTCTCCGCAAATTGCCATAGGCGATCAGTGATCGCCTCAAGCTCAGATAAATCAGAAATTTTTTCCTGTTGCAATGGTTTCTGTGATGGGATTTCTGTTTGTGCCAAGCTAAGTACCCTCGTGCGCGATAATATGGTGATTGGAATTTTACAGATTAAGTCTTTAGAAATCTGGTCTCTATGGCTAGTCTAAATTACACCAAACCCCTTAACGATCTCAATTTAAAATCCAAAACTAGATCGTATTTTTGACGGTGCTAGGAAAAGTCGCCTAAAGCAGTGCTTATCCTAACTCTAAAATACTACTCATTAAAAATTAAGAAGAGGTTATTTATGAAATTTCGTAGTTTTACGAAAGCAATTTTTACATTGTGTATCAGTCTCTGCATGTTAGTAGCAAGTAATTTGTTTACAGGTACTGCGATCGCTGGCACTCAAGGCTTGACTTACGATCAAATCGTTAATACTGGTTTGGCAAACAAATGTCCTGATATCTTGGGATCTTCTCGCGGCGGTCGTAACTTTATTCCATTGGGCGCTGGCGAAACTGCTAAAATCACGGAGCTTTGTTTAGAGCCGACATCTTTCTTTGTTAAAGAAGAAGCATCTAATAACAAGCGAAAAAAAGCTGGATTTGTCGCCAGTAAACTTTTGACTCGTTCGACTTCTAGCCTTGACTTTGTAAAAGCTACGGTGACAGGTAATAGTGATGGCAGTCTCTCCTTGGTGGAAACCGATGGTCTAGATTACCAACCAATCACAGTCAAAATGCCTGGTGGTGAGCTAGTTGCTATTTTGTTCACAATCAAGGGTTTCAAAGCTACTACTACTCCTGGTGTCAATGGCATCACGACATCGGTTGATTTTGTTGGTTCCACCAAAGTTCCTACCTATCGCGGTTCTGGATTTATCGATCCTAAAGGTCGTGGTCTAGCGATCGGTTATGACTCGGCTGAAGCTTTACCTGCAAAGCGTAACTCCTTCGATAACCGCAGCATTAAGGATGATTCCACTTCCAAAGGTACTCTATCTTTGCAAGTTGCTAAGTTGAATGCTGACACTGGTGAAATCGCTGGTACTTTTGAGAGTGAACAAACCTCTGATAATGACCTTGGTGGTGTTAAACCCAAGGAAGTAATCATTCGTGGCGTGTTCTACGGCAAAGTTAACGCTTAAGTTTAAACACAAAAAAAAGGTTGCAGCGCAAAGCGCTACAACCTTTTTTTAATTAGATTTGTTTGCTAAAAAGTCTAGTAAACGGCGGGAAATTAACTCGCGGCTACCCATTCTGCGTCCCAGTTCTTTTTCTAAAGCCCCAACTGGCGTAAGATTTTGTGGCGCACGCGGATCTCTGGTGGGATGCGATGCATATTGCGGAATTAAGTATGTACTTTGATCGGCGATCGCTTTAGCCCGATCAATTGCGAGTTCACCACCAACATCGATGCGAATAATCCCATGCAGGTCATGATAACCGAGGCGTTTGTAATTTAACTCACTACTGCCCGATCGCAAATACCAACTGAGATTAGATCCATGCGTATTGGAAATCCGAAAAATAGGCGTGCGTTCTCCTACTTTTAGCGATCGCAAAATTTGAGCATTTTCACCTTTTAAATAAGCCTTACCCATCGTTTTCACATAGCCAATTGTGTCGTAGGGGGTTTGATAAACCCGATATAGCAAAGGGCCATCCCGCACAATCAGCGCATTTTCTTGGATTAATTCTTTATCTAAAGAAAGCTGGTTGGCAATTCGCAATTCTTCGTCAAGCATGGCACTCTGCACGATTTGTGATGGCGTATCTGGCTCATTATTGCTACTGGTCAGACAATTATCATATTTTAAATCGCCCCTACCACTCATCGGACAAGGAATTACCGTTACAGGAGCCGCCAAATTTCCGCCTAAGGCAATAATCCGCTTAACCTCAGTCGCTATACATTTTGCTCTACTAATTTTTCTGTCAACTAATACCGCACCAACAGCGATCGTGGCAAAGGCTCCATACATAATTTCATCATCTCTTCTCCCCAAAAACTTAGCATCAAGACGCAATCTACCATCAATAAACAAAATTTGATTGGGAAGGTCAGGGGCGATCGCGGTGCGGATAGGCTGCCATGAGCCATTAGCGATTTCAAACTCTGTATTTACTTTGTCAGTACTAGGAATCTCTTCAGGGTTAATGCTTACGGGAGCATCATAACCAATATTCCAAGGTTCTAAGCGAATATTATATTCACTCCAAAAGCTGTCGGTGAGAGTGTTTGAGATGGTTTCGATCATAATTATCTAAATATACAAGTTCAAAAAATAAGTTTTCACAAAGCTGAATCACTAAGACTCTCTAGGTTTTATGAGCCAGATATGCGATGATTTGTAAGGTCATCGAACTTAACTCCGAGGTTCTCCTATGCCGAAAGCGATCGCCGAAGTAGAAACTTTTCTTAAGAAAAAGCTGCTTGGCTCAACAGATTTATCTGCTTCCGAGAAAATTCTCATTAAAAAAGGGCAGACTTTTTATGTTACTGAATATAGCCCAGACCGTAATCAGCATCTTGCCCTCACCCTAGCTTCTCCTTTTACGGCTCTGGATGGCAAAAGCCAATTGCAAAAGGTCTATGCTTATGATCCCCATATCACCATTGAGGGAGAGAATCTCAATAAGGTAATTAAGCTCCCAGTCAAATATGCTTGTCAACTAGATAATGACGAGGCAATTTTTGGTCCTGGTTGGCGGCAGTGCAATACGACTAGCAATACCATGCTGGCGGACTTTTTGCTAAATGGTGAATTGAGCCAAAAAGCTCAAGCACAAGGTTTTCCTGAACCAGAATCTGTGTATATGCGAATTGTGGGTAAGTACGGAGATACTACCGATCACGATGCTCAAACTTGGGCTTTAAAAGAATTGGGGATCGAGTCTTACTTTAGTTACAGCATTTCCGCTAACGATTTATTATTGTCGCTTAAAGCCAATGTTCCTGTTGTTGTGGGATTTGCCTATAAGGGAAGTGGTCACATTTGCATTATTGTCGGACATGATCCTGATAAGAAGCAATGGTTAGTTCACGATCCTTACGGAACTCGTCATGGCTCTGATGATAGCTATGATGTTGGTATTGGAGGTCAATACGATCCCTACGATTATAGCGTGATGCAGCAAATTTTCTGGGATAGCGGCGGCGAGGCTGGCTGGGGCAGAATTGTCACTAGCGTTAAGGGCAAACCGACTGGTTTACCTTCAGGGCTGTAGTTCTGTGTAAAGATTGCTATTGCGTGGCGCAAGATGTCACGCAATAGCAAAACCAAAATTTAAAAATTAGGTAACAAATTAGCGTGAGTATTTTAGAATCTTTAGCGCCAGAGCAATTAGTTAAGTCGTTAGGATTTTATGGTGGTCATCTGGCAATTTGGGCGATCGTTTTTGCCGAATCTGGGTTGCTAATTGGGTTCTTTTTACCAGGTGATTCGCTATTATTTGCCGCAGGTTTTTTGGCTTCACAGGGGTATTTGAATATTTTCGCGTTGATTATTGGCTGCTTTGTCTGTGCAGTAGTTGGTGATAACGTTGGTTATGCTACAGGCAAGCGCTTTGGACACAAATTATTTTCTAAGGAGGATTCTTTGTTTTTCCATAAGAATAATATTGTCAAAGCTCAAAATTTTTATGAAAAGCATGGCACGAAAACAATAGTCTTAGCGCGGTTTCTGCCCGTTGTCCGTACCTTTGCCCCAATCGTGGCTGGGATTGGTAAAATGGACTATCCGACATTTTTTAAGTTCAATTTACTGGGTGGTTTAGTTTGGACATCGGGTTTATCCATGTTGGGTTTTGTGCTAGGGAATGTGATTCCTGATGTGGATAAGTATTTATTGCCAATTACCATAGCGATCGTGGTAATTTCGATTATTCCTTCCCTTTTACATTTACTTCCAGACCGCAAGAAATAAAACTAATCTACGATTCGTAATTCCTAAAACCTATCTTGTTCTAAAGATGGCTCGCACGGGTAGATGATCGGAGACTTTGGAAAAATAGGTGCGATCGCTATCAAAGCCTAAATCTTTTTTGGGATCGAGAATCTGAATTGTCTGGGGAATATATTCTGCTTCAGCGCCTTTAGGAGCTTGGGAAACTGCAATATGATCGATTACACAACCAGTGCCGCGATTGGAATAGCGGGGACGACCATCGGTAGTTTTCAGTTGACCGCGTTTTTGTAGACAGTTCTCTTTTGCATCGGTTTCTACGGACTTAGTTAAAAATGTCAATGGTGCGTCACGTAGTCCACGATTCTGTTCTGCCCATGTGGGACTATTGAAATCGCCAACGAGAATCAGATCGGGATCGGATTGAGGATTTTTTTGATAGTTGTCAACTTCTCTACGCAAAATATCGCTTTGATTTTGACGGATGCGATCAGCTTCCTTGCCACCGCCACCTTTTTGATGGACAACCACTAAGGTGAAGTCAAAATTTTTATTAGCTTTCAGATAAGTCACAAGCGGCGATCGCAAAGTACCTGTAATATTCACCTGTCGCCATTCCGTGATTTTTTGGGCAGTAATCAAATCTTTGCGATAGAAGAGAGCCACTCTTTGCTTGTTACCAGTATCTCCTAGAATAAATTCCCATTGCTTCGGTTTATCTACTGATTTGTTCAGCTTCTCTTTGAGCTTTTCGGCAGCGAGGGGATTGACTTCCTGTAAGCCAATTACATCAAAATTGCGATCAATAATTTGGCTCACGGCTTCCACTTTCTCAGAATTGAGTCCATCAAAATTTTCAAGATTAAATGTTCCCAATCGAATTTGGTCGGATACATTTGCGGCGACAAATGGATTTGAGCAACCAGCGATCGCTACTAAACAACTAATACTCAGCCAAACTTTTTTCATAGGGGATAATTTATGAATGATTTTCCAAAATTTCCGCTATTTTCTGATCAACTTTGCTAAAGAAAACTGATGTAGAAAAATTAGAAATAGCATGTTCGCGAATTTTGGCATAATTCCATTCTATTATTTGTGCTTTTAGAATCGCATCTTGCAAAGACGCTGAGGTTTGCTCTGCAAATAGAATTCCTGTCAGCCCTGAGACTTGAGTATCTAATACGCCGCCCGCACCATAGGCAATCACAGGCGTACCACTCGCATTCGCTTCAATTGGTACAAGTCCATAATCTTCTAGGGCGGCAATAATCACAAATTTCGCTCTTGCCATCAAATCACACCGATCGCGATCGCTAACATGACCTAAAAACTGAATATTAGAATGCGATCGCCCTTGTAACTGCTTGGTTTCAGGACCTTCGCCAGTAATGATTAATGGAAGTCCTAGGGCATTAAAGGCTTCGATAATGATATCGAGGCGCTTATAACTGAGATGGCGCGAGGAAACGAGGCAGTAATCTTGCTTTTGATCAGAGAATGTAAAGCGGCGATCGTCAATGGGATAGTTGATTGTGACCGCATCTTTTTTATAAGTATCTTGAATCCGTTTGGCGACTGTCGTGGAATTGGCAATGTAATAATCAGGAGATTGCGCGTAAGAGATATCCTGTTGACGCATTATTTTGAAAACTAGTTCAATCATCGGTTTTAAAAAACTATAAGCTCCATATTCTCGTAAATAAGTATTCGTATCCCATAGAAACCTTGTGATGTTATGGCAAAAACAAATATGAATCGCATCGGGGCGCTTCTGCACGCCTTTCGCAAAACTAGCGCTACTGCTGAGAATCAAATCGTATTCTTGAAGATTTAAGGAGCTAAAGGCGGCATAGTAAAATGGTGCAAATAGGCGAAAGTATTTTCGAGTAGCGGGAATATTTTGCAAAAAGGTGGTGTGAACCTTGCGATCGCTTAAGTCAATCGTATTGTGGCGATCGTACACAGAGGTATAGATATCTGCATCTGGAAAATGCTTGCATAAAAGCTCAAAGACTCTTTCTGCGCCGCCCCGTTGGGTGAGATAGTCGTGAACGAGAGCTATTTTCATGGTTTTAATTTATTAAAAGGACTGAGAAAGAACTTGTTCATAAACAGATTTTATTTGATGAGCGATCGCTTGCCAATCATAGTTTTGTTTGATATAAGCTTGACAAGCCGCCGCCGATGGCATTTGTCTTTGACCTGATAATGCTTCGATCATTCCTTCTGCTAAATGTTTAGTTTCAGAACTCTCTAAGATTAAATCAGAACTCAACGATCGCAAGATTTCTGGAATACCACCGATCGGAGTTCCCAATACAGGTGTACCCGCCGCCAAGGACTCAATCACGATTAGCCCAAATCCTTCTAGAGAAACCGTTGGCACAATTGTTAGTTCGGCAGCGCGATAGGCGATCGCTAAATCCTGATCGCTGACAAAACCCAATAATTTTACATGATCTTCTAGTTGCAATTCTTGAATTTGCGATCGCAATGCATCGGCAATTCCCCCTTTACCCGCAATTAATAGCAATACATCAGGATGTTGTTGACGCACGATCTCGATCGCCTCAATTAAATTTTCTAACCCCATACGCTGGACTAAGCGCCTTACACAGAAAATGATGCGCCGATCCTGTGAGCAATTAAGTTTTTTTCTGGCTTGGGCGATCGATAAACCTAGATCAAACTCCGCCGTATTAATGCCGCCGCCAACAATAAAAATCTTTTTCAATGGCACAGCATAGGTTTGATGCAAAATCTGACGAAAGGCTTCCGATAAAACAATAAATCCATCCGCTCTTTGATAAACTGCCTTCTCGATCGCCCATTTACTAAAAGTAGATAACCTTCCTGCACCTTCCGCTTTACTTTCCAATGCCCAAGGACCATGAAAATGGATTACTAATGGAAGTTTGCCTAAGCGATCGAGAATGGGAAATGTATAGAGTGCGAAATGTGAAGCGATTAAGTCATATTTTGGCTTATCATCCGTAGCCAAGTTTTTTGTAACAATCTTTCGTAGACTTCGCAATCGCTGCCATGTCGAACTATCGGTAGCAGCAAAGGCTTGGACTTTACCATCGGAATCTTTAAAAATGTGATCGGAACCCGTTACTAAACCATGTACTTCTACACCGACTTGCGGTAAATGGTTGACGCAGCCATAATAAATTCGGGCTAGCCCACCTGCATCTTCTGGAAACCAACTCGTACCTAATTGTAATATTTTCATCTAATTGGCGATCGGTTAGAATTGCTACTAAATATATCATCCCGTTTTGATCAACTCACAGTGAAGCTAAATTACTTGAGACAATAGCAGCTAGATACGCTGACAATCCGAAAATTAAAGGCTCAATATATGTATTTACGGAAAGAAGACAATGTGATCGCTGTAGAGAAGTTATCGACCAATTCAAAGCCATGTTTCCAAATATTAAACTAAAGATAGGTAATGAAGAAGTATGACAAAAATATGAAAGATAGCATATATCTGGAAACTTTTAAGGCTAAGTTTGTTAACGAAAGCAAAATATTAATCGAATCAGGATTAATATTTGAGGATGAGGACATGGATTTATTCCCATGTAGTAAAGATGAAGTTCTTGAGCTTGAAAAACACTCGGATTTTTTTTGCCTCTAGCGTATAAAGAGTTTCTCCTTTGGGGAGAACATCAGTCTGCTTGGTTTCTTGTAGGTGAAGATTGTTTTTTTAAAAATATCCTCGACAACCAAGAGTTAGCTCTCGAACTATTGGAAGAGAACAAATTCCCTAAAGAGCTACCAAAAGATGCTTTTATATTCACTTCACACCACGGGTACGAGTTTGATTTTTTCGAGGTTTCTCAAGGAGATAATCCGCCTATATATTGTTATTCAGAGGTTTCCGATGAATCTTTCTTCAAATTAATATATCCTAGCTTTACAGATTATCTTATTGAGATTCTTGAACTTTCGGTAAAATCAATTAGATCCTACGGTGGTTCTCCCTTTATGAAAAGTATCATATTAACCCCTGACGAAGAATTTAATATCTTTGATGAAGAATAACAATATCTTGATCAACTCGCTAACAATAGTTAGAAGGCTGGGCTTTGCCCAGCCAAATCAAACCATACTATGCAGTTAAAGCACGTTGCAAACGCGATAAGGCTAAACCTTTGCGGTGGAGCAGCACAAAACTTGGTAAGATTTCGGGACCATGCAAATCGCCTGTGAGCGCGGCGCGTAGGGACTTCATCACTACGCCTTTTTTGACACCCTGCGATTTGGTGACGGTTTTAATAATTTCGCCCGCACTATCTGCATCTAGTTCTGTCATTTCCTTGAGAGCTTCAATTAAAGCCGTGAGAATACCCGCGATCGCTTCACCTTGGAGAGTTGCCTTAGCATCATCGGTATAGTCTTCAAACTCAGTAAAAAAGAACTTGCTAATCTTCGGTGCATCGGTCAACACGACTAAACTGGGGGCAATGAGTTTCGTTAGATCCAGCAACCATTGATGATCCACCGAGGCTAAATCATAACCCGCTTCCTTCAGAAATGGAATGATGCGATCGCAAACATCTTCTGTTGGTAGAGAATGTAAATATTGGCTATTAATCCAATTCAGCTTGTCCCAATCAAATTTTGCACCCGCCTTATTCACGCGATCGAAAGTAAAAATCTGTGATGCTTCTTGCAAAGTGAAGAGTTCCTTGCCATCACTGGGCGACCAACCTAACATCGCCATGTAGTTATTGAAGGCTTCAGGAATATAACCCATATTCCGAAATTCCCAAACAGAAGTTGCGCCATCGCGTTTAGAAATTTTTGCGCCCTCTTGATTGAGAATCAGTGGGGTATGACCAAATTGTGGCGGCGTTGCGCCTAAAGCTTCATAAATCAGAATTTGTTTAGCCGTATTGGCAATATGATCTTCGCCGCGAATGACTTGGGTGATCTGCATATCGATATCATCGACAACCACCGCAAAGTTATATAGAGGCAAGCCAATATTGCCCTGCTCATCCACACGCGCAATCACCATGTCACCACCAAGATCGCTGCTACTCCATGACACGTTACCGCGTACAAGATCATTCCAAGCAACGGTGCGTGGTTCTTCGATGATAAAACGGACTACGGCGCGGCGACCTTCAGCTTCAAAGGCTTGGCGCTGCTCGTCAGTAAGGTTGCGATGGCGATTGTCGTAGCGGGGAGCTTGTTTATTGGCTTTTTGGGCTTCGCGCATAGCTTCCAGCTCAGCTTCAGTGCAGTAGCAAAAGTAGGCTTTTTTCTCGGCTAGTAGCTGCTTGACTGTGGCGATATAGCGATCGCTACGTTGCGTTTGAAAAAATGGACCCTCATCAAAATCAATCCCCAACCAAGCCAAGCCTTCAAGAATATTTTGGGTAAATTCATCCTTAGATCTTTCGCGATCGGTATCTTCGACCCTGAGAATAAATGTGCCTTGGTGATGACGGGCATAAAGCCAGTTAAATACAGCCGTGCGGGCCGTGCCGATATGTAAGTTACCCGTGGGGCTTGGTGCAATACGAACTCGAACAGACATGAATTTGTAGACGTTATAAAAATTTAATTATCCTTCATATCACGCAGCAGTGCTTAACAAACGTTTTAAAAAAGATTTAACGAAGCTTTACTCCAGAAGTCCTGTCGGTAAACCGTCAATGCTTTGTTGATTGTTTTTTTGCCAATACTCGTAAACACCTTCTTCGCCTTTTTTCTCAGCCCATTCTTTTAAAACTTGGCGATCGCCTGTAAATTCATAAAAGGGAACGGCAAAACCACAGGATGTTTGGATAGAATCAATTTTAATGCTTACAATTTGGCGAGTACCAGCTATTTCGGGAAACAGTGATAGATACTCTAGCCATTCTTTATCTTTTGCCAGAATCGATTTACCTTGACCATAGACACGCAGAATTAAAGGCTGATCGGTGAAACTACACAACATCAAAGTGATGCGCCCATTTTCAAGTAGATGAGCGGCGGTTTCGTTGCCACTGCCTGTGAGGTCGAGATAAGCGATTTCGGAAGCATTAACCACTCGTAAAGCATCCATTCCTTTTGGTGATAGGTTTACCCGTCCATCCTTTGCAGCAGTCGCCACAAAAAATATATGCTGCGATTCAATAAATGTTTGTAAGTCTGGATTAAGGCGATCGTAAAACTTTGCCATAAAATTTCGCTCAGATCAATTCAGATCGATATGGAGAATCTGGTAAAACTAGATTTTATCCAAAAATTGTATCTGTTAACTATTTATATGAATTTCTGATATGAAATCGTCTATTTTCACTATTTTCATTAGATACTCTATATGTCTAAGTCGATTGCCTTAGAACTTACTGAACCTTTGGCAAAAAAATAAGGAAATTGCTGCACTCAATCGTCAGGGGATTGAAGAAATACTGATTGAATGGATTGATCGCACTATATAATGAGATTCTCATAGAAGCCCTACTTGATGAACGGGTTCTAGCTCTTTGTAATTTGCAAATGGGTGGACAGCAGCAAAGATCGCCTATCTAAAAAATCAACCAGACAGCAAGTTTTTTATAAGTTGATTACTAAGTCTTGCAAACACTGGTTCATTTTGTTTTTTAGTTGACTTCGTTGTAGTTCAAGTTGGCTTAGCTTTTCAAATTCTTTCTGAATATTGATTTCATCAGACTCTATTTCTTCAAGTGTGACTACCTTTACAACTTTTTCTACATCTTTAAAATTTTTATAAATTAAGACAATCTTATTTACATTCTCATCATAAAGAACATTTTGTCCTCTGTCAAACTTTTGATATAGGCGATCGCGTAACGTTCTGATTCGAGAAGTCAGAATTGTGGATATACCATTGGCATAGCGATCGACTAGAATATATTACAAAAGTTCATATTTGTAGGTGTTCTATGGATACTATCGATCTGAGTAAACTTGTACAGAAGGGTTACTATGTCACGCTAGGCTTAACATCGACATTAATTGAGGTGATCCAAGATCCGATCAAACGGGAAGAAAATATCAGAATGCTGGGGCGTAGTTTTGATGAAGTTACACAGGAGCTTGCAGACAAAGGCATTAGCACCGAAGCCGAAGCTCGGAGTTATGTAGATAGCTTTATTGCACAACAGGTAAACGGCTCATCTAACACTAATTCATCTAATACAAATGTAGATTCACCCTCAGCAGGGCTAACCACAGTCACGACGACTGCAAGAACCGTTGATGATGCGACTGAAAGTGACAAATCAGATAAAAAAGTGAAGGCGAGTTTGCGTGATGAAATTCAGGAACTCACGGAACAAATAGCAAGTTTACGTTCAGAGTTGGAGCAACTGCGTTAAAAATAAATAAAAAAAGAGGTGTTTTGCGCCTCTTTTTTTGTTTGAAACGCTAGCTTTTGTGTCAGAATTCTGGGATATTTTGTATTGCTGAAAAGGAATAAATAATTATGCGCCTAGGACAATTACTATCATTAGCAGGTTATCAAAATTCTCATCCTGCAATAGATGGCTTAGAGGTCAAGCGCCTAATTACGGATTCGCGGGCTTGCCAAGCAGGTGACTTATTTATTGGCATGACTGGTACTCAGGTGGATGGGGGTAAATTTGCACCACAGGCGATCGCTCAAGGTGCGATCGCGGCGATTATTTCTCAATCTGCCTTTGATAATTTAGATTCTCAAGCCCTAGCTAAAACTAAAGCGATCGCCGTTGATGATGTGGTTGTCGCTTGTAGTAAACTTGCCACCGCCTTTTATGACTATCCCGCCGAAAAGATGAAATTAGTGGGTGTGACAGGAACCAATGGCAAGACCACGACCACCCACTTGATCGAATTTTTACTGCAAACTCGATATACATCGGCGCTATTCGGTACACTCTACACCCGTTGGGCGGGTTATTCTCTTACTGCCACTCATACCACACCTTTTGCCGTAGACTTACAGGCGCAACTTGCCGCCGCGATCGCCGCAGGTTGTGATGTTGGACTGATGGAGGTTAGCTCCCATGCTTTAGCTCAACAGCGAGTGTTGGGTTGCCCGTTTGAGGTGAGCGTATTTACAAATTTGACCCAAGATCATTTGGATTATCACCATAATCTGGAAGACTATTTTCAAGCGAAGGCTTTGCTCTTTAGTGAAACCTATTTGCAAGGTCGAGCGATTATTAATTTCGATGATCCCTTTGGACAGCGTTTGGTGCAGATGCTGGAAAATCAACCGATCTGGACTTATAGCATTAGTAACTCACAGGCTGATTTTTATACCGAGGATTTAACCTATTTACCCAATGGTGCAACAGGGACTTTGCATACACCACAGGGCGCGATCGGTTTTAAATCACCATTAGTTGGTCGATTTAATGTCGAAAATATCTTGGCAGCGATCGCCACATCGCTACATTTGGGTATGAGCTTAGAAGAAGTTGTGAGTCGTCTGCCCGAATTTAAAAATGTGCCTGGGCGGGTGGAACGAGTGCAAGTTAGCGATGAGCAAGATATCACCGTAGTTGTGGACTATGCCCATACTCCCGATAGCTTAGAAAATTTACTTAGAGCCATGCGTCCCTTTGCTCAACACGAATTGATTTGTGTATTTGGTTGTGGCGGGGATCGCGATCGGACTAAGCGACCATTAATGGGTGGGATCGCCGCCAGACTTGCCGATCGAGTCTATGTCACTTCAGATAATCCCCGTACCGAAGATCCCCAAGCAATTTTGGATGATGTTGTTGTTGGAGTCAAAGCTGACATTGGCGACAAACCCTTAATTATCGAAGGTGATCGCCATAAATGTATCGAAAGTGCAATTAGAGCCGCCCAAGCAGGAGATACGATCTTGATTGCAGGCAAAGGACATGAAGACTATCAAATTATCGGGCGCGAGAAAATCCATTTCGATGATCGAGAAGAAGCTCAGGCTGCTCTAAGACTAAGAACTCTAGGCAAAAACACGCAAGGAGGATCGGTTATGATGCAAAAGGAAGTATATTCAAAGTCAGGCTAGGTTGAATTAAAACCAAGTAGAAATAAATAGGAAGAAATAGCTGCATGGGTTCGCAAACTGCCCCCAAACCTAAGTTGTTAGTTATCGATGATGAACCCGATAACTTAGATTTGCTGTTTCGGACTTTTTATCGAGATTTTCAGGTTTTTCGTGCCAATGGGGGCTTGGAAGCCTTAGAATTGCTGGAGCATGAAGGGGAAGTCGCCGTCATCATCTCCGATCAGAGAATGCCGATCATGAGTGGAACGGAATTCCTCAGCCAGATGGCGGTTAAATATCCAGATACAATGCGGATTATTTTAACTGGCTATACCGATGTCGAAGATCTGGTCGAGGCCATTAATACCTCTAAGGTGTTCAAATATGTCACCAAGCCTTGGGATGAAATAGACCTAAAAAGTGTCGTGCGTCAGGCGATGGATACTCACAATGTATTAAAAAATCGCACTGCCGAACTGCGTCGCACCCTCCGCCAACAATCCTTACTAAATGCGATCGCCTCTTCTGTTGATAGCGCCGCACCTTACCGTGAGAGCATTGCCACGATTGCCGAATCAATCGCCAATAATTTTGAGGTTTCCGTGAGCATTCTGCGTCTATTTGAGAATGGGAAACTTTCGGAAGATTATTTTGCCTATGGTAATGAAAAGATTGAGAATTTACCAAATCTATCTCAAGCTCTCACCTTAACATCACAAATTGAGGCAGTTGCTCACATTGATAAAGATCAACGTATTTCTGAAGCTGACAAATTAATTTATGCTGAAGCAAATATTAAATCAGTATTATTTGTTCCCCTAGATGTGCAGAAAGAATGTCTAGCTATGCTCGCCCTATATCATCGCGGGAAATATCATGAATGGAGTAGTGATGAGCTTGATTTAATCGAATTGGCTGCTGACCAAGCGGCGATCGTGAGTTCTCGCGCCAGAGCCTATGATCGAGTCCAAGAACTAGCTCAGCGTGAATCTTTACTAAATACGATCACCAGTACTATTCGCTCCAGCCTCGATCCTCAAGAGATTTTTGCATCAATTACGCAGCAACTAGGACGAGCGCTCAATTCTGAAAGTTGTGCTTTGTCCTTATGGACAGAAGAAGATAATTATTTACGCTGTGTGGGCTTACATTTACTTGATCCCGATGAAATTGTTGATAGTTCTAATTTAAAAAGTGTCAATCCCTATTCCACGCTATCTAAAGTATCGCAACCCCAATTATTACAACCTCAATTACCACAATCAATTGTACAGATTTCCGACAATCCTATTTTGCAAGCCTTAATCGCATCAAAGCAACCAGTCGCGATCGCTGATTTACAGGAAACACCAGAATGGAATCTCGTTGACTTACCCTTGCGCTCCAATGCCCGATCGCTTCTAATCGTGCCATTACTCTATGATGGCAAAATTATTGGCAGTATCTCCATGCGCCAAAATAAACAGTCGCGTCAATGGCAACCCTCGGAGATATCTCTTGTCCAAGCCGTAGCCGCCCAAGCAGCGATCGCCGTACAACAAGCCAATCTATTTCAAAAAACTCATCAACAAGCGCAGCAACTACTCGAACTTGATCATCAAAAAACGGAGTTTTTCCAGAATCTCTCCCACGAATTTCGCACGCCGCTCACCCTCACCATTGGTCCCCTAGAATCAGCGATCGAAAAATCACAGCCGCTTCCCTATGATCAATCTGTCATTGCCTTGCGTAACTGTCGTCGTCTCCTACGTTTGGTTAATCAACTATTAGATATTCAAAGGCTAGATGCGGGCAAAATGCAAGCCTGTTTCCGAGCTTGTGATCTGGTCGAATTTACCAATCAAACCATTGAAGCTTTTCGCCCCTATTGCGATCGCAAAAAGATCCATCTATTTAGTGACTTTAGCGCCTGTCCAGATGTTTATTTGGATTTAGAAAAATTTGATAAAGTTCTCTATAACCTACTTTCTAATGCGATGAAATTTACGCCTAGTAATGGCAGTATCGCGGTTAGTATCGCTACAAGTACAGATAAAAAACACTGCATTTTAAGTGTTCAAGATACAGGTATTGGTATTCGCGAAGATCAAATTCCATTTCTATTTGATCGTTTTCGTCAAGCGGAAGGCTCTGTCAATCGTAGTTATGAGGGCAGTGGACTAGGATTAGCCTTGGTCAAAGAACTAGTGAACTTACACGGCGGCAGTATTGCCGTAACTTCCGATTATGGCTATGGTGCAAGTTTTGAAATATCGATTCCAGTTGGGAAAGATCATTTACCCGCCGAACAAGTTACGACCTTGCCTGCGGATTTGCAAATATCAAGAGCATTTGTCGAACTTGCCGATCTCGAAACTGACCTAAGTATAGAATCAAATCTAGAAGAAGAAGCGATCGCCAGTGATCATGAAAATGCTTGTGAAAATGAACTTGAAAACGGAGGTATGACCACAGGCAAAATCTTGATCGTAGATGACAATCGCGATTTGCGGGGATATTTACGGCGCATACTCAATCAAGCTGGTTATAGTGTGGTGTCCGCACATAATGGCGCACATGGTTATGCTCAAGCGCAGGAACATCGTCCTGATTTGATTGTCACCGATTTAATGATGCCCCAAGTTTCAGGTTTGGATTTGATCGCCATGATTCGCGCAAATGAACAATTATCAGGAATTCCCATCATTTTATTGACGGCAAAAGCTAACGAAGAAACAAGAGTTGAAGGCACAGAAATGGGAGCCGATGGCTACTTAGCCAAGCCCTTTAACGATCGCGAATTATTAGCCGAAGTTCGTAATTTACTGGCTCTCAAAAACAATGAACGTCGCGTTGCCCAACTCAATCTCTATCTGACCGAATCAGTTCTCAAGCGATTCCTACCCCCCAGTTTGGTGGCTAAGGCTGCTACAGGGGAACTCAGTCTCGATTTACGCCCTGAACCGAAAATGATCACAGTTCTATTTACAGATATCGTTGGGTTTACGTCTCTATCCAATACTTTGCGATCGCTACGGGTTGCGGAACTACTCAATCAATATTTGGGAGCGATGACCGAAGCCATTTTTGCGCATGGTGGAACAGTTGATAAGTTTATGGGCGATGGGATCATGGCTCTCTTTGGTGCGCCTGAAGATTGCAGTCCCAACGAACAAGTCCGCCGTGCTGTGGAAACGGCTAAACATATGCAGCGATCGCTAGCTTTACTCAATCAACAATGGGAAGCACAAGGCATTCCTAGAGTCAGTTTTCGCTGTGGCATCCATCAAGGTACAGCAGTAGTTGGTATGTTTGGTAGTGCTGAGCGCTCGGATTACACGGCGATCGGTCCGACCGTAAATATTGCTGCTCGAATTCAAGCAGCATCGGAACCTGATTGCATTTTGGTATCAGCCGCAGTTGCTGACTATCTGAATGAGGAAGATCTGCGTAAATGTGAACCGCTCAAACTAAAGGGTATTGATGAGACAGTTCTCACATTTTTTGTGGATAGTTAAGCGATCGCTATTTATTCGCTTTAGGAATATCAGAACCTTGATAGAAAGGCGCTTGAGTACCGAGGAGTTGATCCCAAAAAGTAAAATATAGCCCGTAATGAAACCGATAATTAAGATGATGGATCGAATGATGGGCAGGACCGATAAACCATTTACCTAAGAAATGATGCGGAAAGCTAAGTGGTAGTCGATCAAGTCCGAGATGATTCAAGACAGCCCAAACAGTCATGGTAGTCATCACCGCAATTAAAGTAATAAAATGCAATGGCAGAATAAAAATAATTCCAACCAGAAATAGAGAAGCCACGATCGCCTCTAATGGATCAAACGCGAACGAAGTCCAAGGTGTAGGATAACGCGATCGATGATGCCCTTGATGCATGTGGAGAAAAAGTGACGGGTGATGAAATAAGCGATGAGTGAAATAGAAATAGGCATCCTGAAGCACTAAGACTGCCATATAACTAATACCTAAGTACCACAAACCATATTGTTGAGGATCGCTATATAAGTGGGTGAGATTATGGTTGTAGGCAGATAAAATTATTGCCGATGCGATCGCAAATACAACTGATGACATTGTAGAAAGCTTAATGTCGCGTTGAATCGATTCCCAAGAGGGATGCTGAAGTAATAGATTGGGGCTAGGTAAAGATTGATATAAATTTGAATAAAATAGCCAATAAGTTCCTCCAGCCACCAAAAAATATCGAATTAGAATAATCCCAAAAAAGGTGACACCATAGAATCCAAATGAGTGATTGATTAATTCCATTTTTTCCTACTTTTTTTAGGCTTCGTGATAGAAGATAAATCTGACTAATGAAACTGCAAGATAACTCAAGATTGCATAAGCAATAATGGCAATTATGATATTCAGTTAGTGTCATGAATTATTCGCGGAAGATCTACGGTCGTGTTTAGCATGATCACGCTCAACAACAAGCCAAAAAACAGTTAAACAACTAGTTTCATTG
>JBILGV010000105.1:0-16469 GCA_044350865.1 Pseudanabaena sp.
GGCGTTTCGGCTGCTGCTCCTGTTGGCGGAATGATGATGGCTGCTCCTGGTGGCGCTGCTGCTCCTGTTGAAGAAGTCGAAGAAAAGACTGCTTTTGACTTGGTACTTGATGAAGTTCCTGCTGACAAGAAGATCGCGGTTCTGAAGATTGTCCGTGAAATCACTGGCTTGGGTCTGAAGGATGCTAAGGATCTTGTTGAATCTGCTCCTAAGACTGTTAAAGAAGGTCTGTCTAAGGCTGATGCTGAAGCTGCTCAGAAACAAATCGCTGAAGCTGGCGGTAAGGCTTCCGTCAAGTAATTGTTTATTTGGTGCTTAGCACTAAATACTAAATAAACTTAGAAAGAAAGGGGTAAATCTGATTGATTCTCCTTTCTTTTCTGTTTGGAGTATGCTTTAAATTATAAAAATTTAATATGAACGATCCCCTATCAGAATTATTTGCGGTTATCGTCGATCGCCGCGAAAACCCTCAAGAAACTTCTTATACCTGTAAATTATTTGCGGGTGGCGATAATAAGATTTTAAAGAAGATTGGTGAAGAGTCTGCCGAAGTAGTGATGGCTTGCAAAGATGATGATCCCGATGCGATCGCTGGTGAAGTCGCAGATTTGTTTTATCACACGCTCGTCGCGATCGCCCATCACCATGTCGATTTACAACTGGTGTATGACAAGCTTGCTCAAAGACGCTAAACCAATATTTTTATAAATTTTTATAAATATCTTTACAAATACCTTTATAAAACTGCGTAGTTTTTTAATGCGATCGCCCGAAATACTTGTTAATGAAGTAAGATTACCTATGAGTAAATCAAAGGGTAGATTGCTGTGGCATCGAATAGTGTAGAGCGGTCTGATTCGCTTACAGGCAGTATTTTAAAAGGCACTCTTAAGGCTGTTGGCGGTACATTGCTTGGCATCATCATGATTGGTGGTGCAGCTATGGCAGGTGGACTAGTCGGCTTAGCGCTTAGCTTTCGCGACCTGCCTGACGTGAGAGTGCTTAAGGGCTATGTGCCTGTAGAAACTACTTATATCTACGATATTAACGGCGAGCTAATTGCCCGTTTGCATGGTGATGTTAACCGCGAAGTTGTCACACTCGATCGCATTTCCCCACATTTAAAGCGATCGGTTCTGGCAATGGAAGATGCTTACTTCTACACCCATAAGGGTATTGATCCCAATGGTATTGGGCGAGCGATTTTAGCTAACTTTAATGCAGGGGGAACTGTCGAAGGTGGCTCGACCTTGACACAGCAGCTAGTCAAGAATTTATTTTTATCAAACGAACGTAGCCTGAATCGTAAAGTTGCCGAGGCAGTTTTGGCGATGCGGGTTGAACAGGTATTTACCAAGGAGCAGATCCTTGAAATGTACCTCAATCAAGTTTTTTGGGGAAGAAATACCAATGGTGCAGAAACAGCGTCTCAGAACTATTTTGGTAAATCTTCAGCCGACTTGACGCTTGGTGAAGCGGCAATGTTAGCGGGGACAATTCAAGCGCCTTCGGTGTTTAACCCTGTGGATAACCCTTCAGAAGCAAAGAAACGTCAGGGATTGGTACTGGATCGACTCGCAGAATTGAATTGGGCGACCAGTGCTGAAATTAAAGCTGCTAAAGCTCAAAAAATTGTGATTAAGAAAACGGGAACATCCTACGAAGCTAGTCGTGTGCCTTATGTATCACAGGCGGTTACGGCTGAATTAGAGGAGAAATTTGGCAAAGATGTCATTTTGCAGGGTGGTTTGCGTGTCCAGACTACGATCGACTTAAAATTGCAGCGTATTGCCGAAGAAGTTTCTGCTGATGGTAGTAAAGAACTGAGTGAACGTGGGGCTAATGCCAATCAGTTAGCTTTGGTTGCCGTTGACCCGCGTACAGGATTTGTAAAAGCCTTGGTGGGTGGTGTTGGAGAGTTTGACAAAAATCAATTTAACCGAGCCGTGTTAGCAAGACGACAGTTAGGTTCTTCGTTTAAGCCTTTTGTTTACTATGCCGCCTTTGCCACAGGAAATTACACTCCTGATTCGGTAATTGATGATAGCCCGATGACGATTCCCGATGGTGATGAGCCTTATGTGCCTCGTAACTACGATAATAAATTTTCGGGTTCGATCAGTATCAGACAGGCGATCGCTGTTTCTCGGAATATTCCTGCAATCAAACTGGGGATCGAAGTTGGTAATGACAATGTAATTGCTATTTGCCGTAAATTGGGGATAAATAGTCCGCTCAAGCCTGTTGTTTCTCTGCCTCTTGGTGCAGCTGATGTGACACCAATGGAGGTGGCGGGAGCCTATGCCGTATTTGCTAGTGGGGGCTATAAATCGAAAACAACGATGATTGCGCGAGTGACCGATCGCAATGGTAATTTAGTGCTTGATAATACGCCTAAGCCTGAATTAATTCTTGATCCGATCGCTGTTTCCTATTTAACGGATGCATTGCGTGGGGTTGTTACCAATGGCACGGCAACTGAGGCACAACTGAGCGAAGGGCGACCTGTGGCAGGTAAGACTGGCACGACTTCGGATTTCCGTGATGCATGGTTTGTGGGATATGTACCCCAACTTGCGGTTGCCATTTGGATCGGTAATGATGATTATTCACCGATGTCTAATGGTGTGACGGGCGGTGTTTATGTCACTCCGATTTGGCGTAGATTTATGGAAAAGGCTTTAGCTGGTCAGCCAATTGAGCAGTTCCCAGTACCCGCCGAACTTCCTGACAAAGAGCCTGTTAAAAAGAAAAATTAATTAAAAAGGGTGCTTTGCGCCCTTTGGGTTCGCAAATTATGTCAGACAAGATGTCTGACCCACAAATATAAAACCCTTGCGGTACGGGTCTCCTGCCCGTTTATTCCCAGTCAGTCAGATTAGCAACAGTATGCCATCGCCAAATCTCATTAAATTTTTTACTGATTTTTTATTTGTAGTACGATTGCTCACTTATTCAGCGATCGCTTCGGCAATAATTAAATACGCTGCGCCCCACTGGACTTTGTTAACCCATAATCTTAATGTCGATACGATGAATGCGATCGCTATTAACTTAATTATCTTTCCCGTAGCTTTTTTCGCCTTCATCCTCTGGTTAAAACGTTAGGCAAAACTTTTCGTCATCACAAAACAGTTCCGACCATCATCCATTTTTCGGTAACTAATCTCATCGGCAACCATTTTCGCAATAAACAGCCCCCTTCCACCTGTCGGAATATCATCGATTTCTATAGCATCTCTTGTTTTGCCAACTTCCTTAGTAGCCAGCTCAATTTGAGCTTCCAAATCAAAAGGACCGCCATAGTCCCAAATTCGCATTTCTAAAAATTTTTCCACTTCATGGATGGTAATTTCAATATCAATGGGCGTTTCTTCTGACATTCCTTCATGGGCATAGGAAACGACATTGGTAAAAACCTCGACCAGAACCAGATTGCATTGCATCCAAGTTGGCTTTGGCAAAAAACTTTGAAACTGCTGAAACCACCCTTGCAATTTGGCAAGAGCGTAGATATCGCTGTTAACTTGGATTTTATAATGCTTCAACACTAATGATTTTATCTGGCGTATTGAGAAACTGGCGATTTGAAGTTATTGACGGTTATACCAACGCATTAACACACCTGCAAGTTTATCGGAGTCGTGGCAAACAGTCGCATTGTCTTTCTCACGCATTATATTGGCGATCAAGACGGGGCAACTAATTTCTCCAAGCCGATCGCGATCGAGACTTGTAAAGTACGATCCGAAAGAAGCATAGTGCTGAAGCGATCGCTCAGATGGGGGAGTCTTTTGGACTAACACGACATCAAACAATCTTACCCCTGCTATTTCATCTAAAACTCGCACATAATCAGAAACAGAATAACCATCGGTTTCACCCACTTGACTCATGATATTACAAAGGTAGATCGATGGCACATTGCGATCGATTAAAGCTTGGAGAATATCGGGTACGAGTAGATTGGGAATAATACTGGTATATAGGCTTCCAGGTCCAATGACAATCAGGTCGGCTTCGTTAATATCTTCAACAGCCTGTGGTAAACCTTTGGGATTATCAGGTTTACAGCCAATATGTTTGATTTTGCCTTTAGCTTCGGGAATGCTCGACTCACCCTCAACATAACGACCATCTTCAAATTCCGCCCATAGCACCATCTGATCGAGAGTTGCTGGTAATACGCGCCCTCGCACAGCCAAAACTTGAGAACTTGCCGCGATCGCCTTTTCCAGATCGCCCGTAACTTCACTCATCGCCGTGAGAAACAAATTACCAAAGCTATGTCCCGTTAATCCCTCCCCCGTTTTAAACCGATATTGAAATAATTCGGTCACTAATTTTTCTTCGTCAGCAAGAGCAGCAAGACAGTTACGAATATCGCCTGGGGGTAACACTCCATGTTCGCGGCGCAAACGCCCTGAAGAACCGCCATCATCGGCAACGGTGACGATCGCCGTAATATTGGCACTATATTGCTTGAGTCCGCGCAACAAATTCGACATGCCCGTACCGCCGCCGACGGTGACAATTTTCGGTCCACGATTGAGTTTGCGGTGCGAAACTAGTAACTCTAATAGTTCTTTGTCCTGATTTGGCATAAGGACTTGGGTGATTGAGCCGAGGGCGCGTTTTTGTCCCAACCAGAGCAGCCCCAGCCCAATGAATAAGGCGATCGGACCACTCATATTGCGTGGCAGAAAGGCAACTAAGGCATCGATCGCATTGCCAATCAGTCGCGACAGGAATAAAATCGGGGTGAGTTTTGCTGAAATCGCGATTCCCAATACGATTAAAACAATCCCGATGATGCTGACAAATAACCATCGCTTCACCAATAATCCTGGTAAAAGCCACTGAAATCCTCTCAGCCACTTTCTATTTTTACTTGCTGGACGATAGCGATTTGCTGATGGCTTTTTTGATAACTTCATTCAACATCCTGCATTTAGCATCCTGTAATGTGAACCAAAACTTCGCGAGTATGTCCCAAATTTCGATGTTCCCACACAAATATTCCTTGCCAAGTGCCGAGAGCAAGTTTAGCATTAGCGATCGGGATCGTTTCTGAAGTTTTGGTAAGGGTGCTGCGAATATGCGATGGCATATCATCAACACCTTCAGAAATATGGCGATATTGGCTGGCATCTTCAGGAATTAGTTTAGAAAAAAACGTTTCCAAATCGGCTAGTACATCAGGATCGGCATTTTCTTGAATAATTAAGCTTGCGGATGTATGCCGTAAAAATACATTGCATAGTCCCATTTTTATCCCCGATCGCACCAAAATTTCTTCGACTTGGCGGGTGATGTTATGTAATTTTTTACCATTTGTCCGTAGAGCAATGGTTTGCTGCACCATATATTGGGCAGAGGATTGGACGGGCTGTTGATTAGCGATCATTGTTTCATTACAGGCTTTCTAAAAATGCGGCAATTATTGCTAATGCTACCACTGGCGCGGTGACGGCTGACAAGACCCGATCGCCTAAAGACACAGGGATAAAACCTGAATCGATCGCCATTTCTTCTTCTCTCGCAGTCCATCCGCCCTCACAACCGATCGCGATCGCGATTTGCAAATTTTCCCAATTAATTAGCGTATTTTTGGCGGTTTCGAGAGAATTAAGCAAATGTTTGGCATCAGGAGTCGTCACACAAATATATTTCAAAATTGGTGATGGGCTTTTAGCCAAATCATCTAACCAAGTCGTGAATGTTTGTGGAGTGTTAATTTCGGGAATGTAACTACGCATCGAGAGTTCGGCGGCTTCTTCGGCGATGCGTTGCCAGCGATCGCGTTTTTGATTGCCGATTTCAGTGCCAGCCTTGAGAGTAGTGCGATCGCTAAATAATGGCGCAATTTGACGCACACCTAATTCTGTTGTTTGACGGATCACCGACTCGATATTGCTACCCTTGGGCATGGCAATACCGAGAATAATTTCGGCAACTAATTCAGAATCATTTTCGAGTTTGGCGATAACTTCAGCGATCTCTGGATTACTGGATAATTTGGCTAACCACCAGCCACTATTGCGATCAAGGGCAATAAATTCTGCACCAATTTCTAGGCGCAAGACATTACATAGGTAGTGTTTTTGATCGGGAGTGAGAGCGATCGCATTGGCTATTTGTAAAGCTGGCGTGACTTGGTGCGCTTGTAACGACAATCTTTGGAGTCTTCGTTTTTTGGGGATTAACACAAATTCAGAATCACAGATTAAACGGATTATTGGATTTCACGGATTTTAAGCGATCTGCTCCGTAAATTTATATTTTTTCTTATTTACAAGTCAAATTCTATTTACAAATCTAAAATCCGTGTAGTCCATTAATCCTTATAATCCGTGATTCAGACATTTATTTCGGACTAAATAACCATCCTTTTTTCCAGAAGAAAAATAATAATCCTCCTGACATTGATAGCATCAATAACCAGCACAGCGCATAGCCAAACTGCCATTTTAACTCAGGCATATTTCCTATGTCAGTGTCAAAATTCATGCCATATACCCCCGCTACAAAGGTGAGGGGAATAAATACAGTTGAGATCACGGTCAAAAAGCGCATGATTTCATTGGTACTGTTGCTCAACGATGACAAGTAAATATCCATCAAATTAGCAGCAAGTTCGCGATAGGTTTCGACCATATCCATCACCTGTACCGTATGGTCATAGCAATCACGCAAGAAAACTCTGACATCGCGATCAATTAACGGGCTTTCTTCACGGATCAAAGAATTAATCGCGTCGCGCTGCGGCCAAATTGCACGGCGCAAGAGCAGCAATTCGCGCTTGATTTTATGAATTTTATCGAGAGTTTGGCGGGTCGGCTTGTCCACTACTTCATCTTGCAAATCTTCGAGACGTTCGCCGTAGTCCTCTAATACTGGGAAAAATCCATCCACGATCGCATCGATGAGGGCATAGGCTAAATAATCCGCCCTTTGCGATCGGATCACGCCACGATTGCGATGAATACGCTGCCGAACTGGCTCAAACACATCAATTTCGGGTTCTTCCTGTACCGTGAGGACATAGTTTTTCCCTAAAATTAAACTGACTTGCTCATCATAAAAACCTTTGCCATCTTCACGACTAGTTACCATGTGCAGGATGATCAATTCTTGATCATCAAAACTCTCCACCTTGGGGCGTTGAGGAATGTTGACGATATCCTCTAGTACTAACTCATGCAGACTAAAGACCTTTCCTAACCGTTTCATCACATCTTCAGACCCTAGCCCTTGGACATCCAGCCATGAGACGGATTGACTATCAAGATAGGGAAAGCACTCTTCAGGTGTCGCAAGCTGCAATCCCAGAGCTTCATCAGCATTGTAATCAATCAAGAAAATATTCGGAATGCTAGAATCGGCATCAATAATTAATGTCCCTGGCGGACTACCCGGTTCAGGTTCATTAAAGTCGTAAAATTCTAATTGGTCTTCTTCCTCTTCCGAATCGTCTTCAATAGGACTAGGCTTAAATCTGGTTGGGTTATGAAGCATAGATCTGCAAGTCATGAAATACACTGACAGTGTGCCACATTGTTTCAACTAGTTCGTCATTTATTGAATTCGGCTGCACCTATCGCTGTCCAATTCCCTCCTCAATATTTTTTAAGCGTCTATGAAATCCAAACAAAATTTAGAAAACCTGAATAAGTTGAATTTGCTACCGATCGCCACTTTCACCTTTCTAAGTCCCATTCTGAGCCAGATTTTAAGTACGATGTTTGTCGGAAGTGCGATCGCAGGACCATTACCCGAAAAACTCCTGTGGGGCAGACCAACCTGTGATGTCAGCAGAGCAGAAATTTTACGCAAACATGAATTACGAAAATTAGCTTTGGTGGTAAATCCCAACGATCCGAAATCCCAAGCTCAATATCAAGGAATCATTCAAAAACATAAATCTGATTTACAAGCCTGTCGCGATCGCACTACGCCCCAAACCCAAGCAACATGGCTGCGCCTATATCCGAACGATGCCAAGGCGGGCGTACTAGAGGATGTCTTCGATAAAATCGCCAATCGCGGTTACAACCAAGTTTTCATTGAGACTTTTTATGATGGGCGGGTGCTGCTACCCGTTGCTGATAATCCTACTCCTTGGCGATCAGTGATGGAGGAATCTGTCAAAGCGGGAGAAGTACCAGCAAATTATGACCTACTAAAACAGGCGATCGCCCTTGGCAAAGAACGCGGTATCAAGGTTTATGCTTGGTCGTTTGCCATGAATTTTGGCTATGGCTATAGCGAAGTTAAGGGGCGTGCGGGTTCGCTAGCGCTGAATGGCAATGGTGAAAACAGTATTGCCAATACGAATTTTAATCGCCAGCTAGTCGCTGATGGCAAAGCTTTTTATGAAGATGCCTATGAAGTCGATCATTTGTTTGTCGATCCCTATGATGCGATCGCGAGAGCCGATCTGACGGCTGTGGTCAAGGCGATTATGCAACGCAATCCTGATGGAGCGGTATTTGATTACGTTCGCTACCCAACCACCTCCACAGGAGATTTGATCGATAACGTCAAGCAACTTTGGATTCATGGCAAATCTTCGCGATCGGCTTTATTAAATAGTATCGATAATAAAACTGTCCGCGAACTGATGGCGCTCTATCTCCAGAATGGCAATATCACGGCTGATGATGTTGTACAGACGGAAAAAAAACTGTCTGAAGTTGCTAAAGTTCAACCCACAAATATTAAAAATCCTGTGGAATCGGCAGCGATCGCGAAAGGGTTACTGTGGAATATCGCCACTAATCATGCGTATCAAGGTGTACTGAATTTTGTCAGCGCAGTTTCTGCCCCGCTCAAACAAAATAATATTCCGATCGGTACGGTCTTCTTTTCAGGAGGCAATCGCACTGAGTCAGGTAAATTTGACCCAAAAATGCAACCTTGGGATCGTTTTCCCACCTATATGGAACGTCATCCGATGACCTACGCCCTTTGCGCCGATGGTAAATGCGTTGCCGACCAAGTTTCCGAAGTTGTCCGTCAATCCGCTCCTGAAACCTTAGTTTGTCCAGTTCTAGCAGGGACATGGGGACAAAGTTTTGACGGACATCCTAGCTTTGAAATACAAATGCAAGCAATCCGCGCCAAAGAACCGAAAATTAATTGCATTAGTCACTTTGTCTATTCATGGCTAGAACCCGAAAGCGATCGGCTTCGCAAGTTTGGCAAAGCCACAGGACTAGAAAATGCCACAGTTCCCAATTGATCTTTTGCCTCAAGAAGCAAGAGATACTTTATTCAAGATTCAATCTGGCTTTGTTTTCTCCCATCCAAAAGATGGAAGCATCCACAAAAATAGAGAGCATCTACTACCAGATAGAGAAGTCGGATATTATCGTGAGTACGCCGTTCCAACACCTAACATAAACAATAGAGGTACGCGCCGTTTAGTTGTTGGTAATAATGGGGAAATCTACTATACAGACGACCATTATCAAACCTTTCTGGAAGTTATAGAATAGATTAGGTGATTATTTAAGGATTAGGGGTATAGTCTTTAGTCCTTGAAAATCAATGATTTTGTATAGGATCAGAAAATGAGTAATCGTATAACGCAAGTCCTCCCAGCCAATGCTTCACCAGAAAATGATTCTACGGTGCTTGGGAATAGGACTGGTGGACTAAATCAGAAAGGTATTCAAATTTTCTATCTTGATGGTAGGGAGGTTTGCGACAAGCGCTCTTTTTTACATAAAATTGCCACTGTCATGAAGTTTCCAGATTATTTTGGGCAAAACTGGGATGCATTAGATGAATGTATTACCGATTTAGATTGGTGTCCTGCGGAAAGGTATGTATTGATCTATGACCAGCCAGATGTATTTTCAAAAGCAGCACCAGCAGAATGGGAAATTGCTTATGATATTTTGCGATCAGCTGCAACTTATTGGCAAGCCACAGATACGCCGATGGACATTCTGTTTATTGGCGATTAGTCGTAGTGGGCGTATCTTTTTTACCCACAAATTTTTTCATTATGCTCAAAAAGTGGAATCTCAACTTCATCATAAAAAGCGATCGCCAAATCTCTCCATCCCTTGTCTCCTCTTGGATAAGTCTCAGGTGTACAAACGTATGCCTCTCGCAGTAAGCCTGAATAATTTTTGCCGAGTTGATGGTCGAATAATGCGATCGTATTTTTTAGTTGATTAATACCCTTAGAGACCTTAGAGGCTGTTTGAAAAGGTGGGTATACCTAGGAAAAAGCGTGAAGGGGGAATAAAGTAAAAGGGTCTACAGGAGACCCAATTTATGATAAGACCAGCATACGACACAGACCTCACAAATGATCAGTGGAAAAGCGCGAGTTGACTCAGATGTTGACGTGATGGCAGTCTTAGATGACTCCGTTAATGTGATTGAGGCGCGATCGCGCTTGTCTGACATTAGTTGGCATTATCTGATGAAATATAACGAATTAGTTTCAATCGTGCCAATGTCAAAAGCAAAATTTTTAGCAGGTGAAATTTCTTTTTTAAGAGTGGTTAAGCGAGAGGGTGTTGAAATATGAATGAATTGACAAAGTTCTTGTTTTTGTCAAATGATGTCGTTATATTCACTCATCAGGGCGTTGGCTGAGACAACTACCACCGCGTGCAGCATTGCGAAAAGTTTGCACAGATTCAACCTCATTAATATGTCCGCAGTAGGGACAATAGACCTTTTCACCAATTTGTGGCTCGATGTCCGCACGACTCCACCATTTACGACAGCGATCGCAATGAAAGTGATAAAGAAATTCGAGAGAAACTTTCATGACGCTACCTCACTGAACTCTGCATATAGATTTTGGAAGGCGACCATCACATCAGGGGATAAAGTTTTTTCCCGATCGCTATAAAACTTTTGAAACTCAGCGATCGGATCGAAGCGATCGCTAATTTCTGTTTCTGGTATTTTAGCTGATTCTCTTTGAATTAACTTTGGTTCCACCATCACGGCTTGGGGGCAAACTTTGCGGACGCGATCAGCTAGTCCAATCTGAGGAGCATCGACAGCGATCGCAAATTTTAAATAGCCAACATAATCGCGATGGATTTCTAACTGTTCATCAAGTTGATCGATATGACATTCCACCCGCTTAAGCGGCTTCTGACAAGTCAATGGTTGAAACTGAACTTTCGCAGGTCTACCAACTTCCACATCGATCAAATTAAATCCCTTCTCTTCGCCTACTTCACCAAAATCCACTTGAATTAAAGAACCTGAATAATAAGTTGGCGCAGCATTCGCAATTTGTTGTGGTCGATGAATATGCCCTAAAGCCACATACTGACATTCGGAAGGAATCGCTTGTCCTGACAGGCTGTACATATTCCCACTATGAAAAGCAGCTTCCGAACCTGTAAATTTTGCGCCATCAATGGTCATGTGCGCCATCATCACATTCGCCGCATCGGTTCTAAATCCTGTGGCGAGATTTTGCAAAACATAGGTAACGGTGGTTTTATAATCAGCCCTTTGTTCTGAAGCATCTAAATTCCAGACATCTTCAGCAGCTAACATTCTGCGTTCGGAAGCAAAAGGCATTGCGCCGACACAGAGCTTACCACTAGCTGTATCCATTGTAATCACGCCGCCCTCATCAGCAATTCGCGGTCTACCCAAGGCTCTCACTCCTGCAAGGGATAGCAACTGCGCCAGACTATCGATGCGAGTTGCAGAATCATGATTTCCTGCGATCGCCACAGATGGAATGCTTAACTGATTAAGCTGATAGAAGAATTCATAGGCAACTTTTTCGGCTTCAGTTGACGGATTCGGTACATCAAAAATATCGCCTGCCACGAGGACAGCATCAACATCAAAGTCCTTGGCATATTTAAGTATTTCTTCTAAGGCAAGGGCAATTTCAGGAGTGCGATCGACTCCTTTTAACTTTCGCCCCAAATGCCAATCTGAAGTATGAATTAAGCGCATAAATTAACTTCTTTGAATCAAATACAATAATGACAGTTGCTATACAGTCAATATGTCATCTATAGCTCACAATAGCTTAGATAGTATTCAGGGTAGCGATTGCGATCGCCAATAATCCATGAAACCCCGCATTATCATCTGTGGTTTAGATCGAACGGGTTATAAAATTTTTACCTTGCTGAGACAGCAAGGTTGTTTAGTTGTGGGAATTCACGATCGCGCCACCCATCACCACGATGCTGAAGTGATTATTGGTGATTTGGCGGCGGCGGAAACTTTGCTTGCCGCAGGGATTCGCGATGCTCAGACACTGATTTTGTCGGGGGCGGATGAGTCGCGCAACCTGACGATCCTCATGCAAGCGCGGGTGCTGAATCCCAATGTCAGGATTATTAATCGCTTGTTTAATTCCAGTTTGGGCGTGCGCCTAGATTTGACATTGCCTAATCATTTGACGATGAGTGTAGCAGCGCTGGCGGCTCCCGTATTTGCCTTTAGTGCGATGGGTAGTCAAGCGATCGGACAGTTGCGTTTGTTTAATCAAGTTTGGCCGATCCATGAAGAATATATAGACGATCACCATCCTTGGTTAGGTAAGCCCCTATCAGAATTTTGGGAAGATCGATTGCGGATGTTGATCTATTACCTACCCTGTGATGAAACCAAGGTGGATCTAGTGAGCGCGGTGCTAGATGGTCGAACTTTGCAACTTGGCGATCGCCTGTTATTAGGGACACAGCCCAGCGTGAGAACGGCTTCACGACCAATATTGCAAAAAATATCGAAGTTATTCATGGGCTTTCGGCATTTTCATGAACATGGAAGGGCGGTGTTATTTACAGCGATCGCCCTGTTGCTCACAATTTTTTCGGCAACGGTGGTATATACCAGTTTTCAGATGAATATTTCGTTGGTAAATGCGCTTTACTTTTCAGTTGGCATGATTACGGGCGCAGGGGGAAATGAGCAGGTAGTCGAACATTCTGCTGATAGCATCAAAGTTTTTACAATTATCATGATGCTGATTGGTACGGCGGTAATTGGTATTTTTTATGCAATTTTAAATGATTTTATTTTGGGTTCGCGGCTGAGAAATTTCTGGGATGCGGCGCGAGTGCCACAGCGCAATCATATAGTGGTTTGTGGTTTAGGCAGTGTCGGTGTGCAGACGGCTTTGCAATTAGTAAACTACGGCTATGAAGTACTAGTTATCGAGCGCGATCCCAATAATCGATTTTTAGATACAGTGCGATCGCAAAATATTCCTGTAATTCATGGTGATGCCAGTCTACCCACGACGCTCAAGGCAGCGAATCTTGATAAAGCCGAAAGTCTGCTTGCTGTCACCAGTAACGACACTGCGAATCTGGAAATTGCGCTGAATGCCAAGGGAATTGCCCCACGTTGTCGGGTGGTAGTGCGCTATGACGATCCCTACTATGCAGGCATGGCACAGGAAGTATTTGATTTTGAAGCAGTTCTCAGTCCTCCTGAAATCGCGGCTCCTGCCTTTGCTTCGGCGGCTCTCGGTGGCAGAATTCTCGGTAATGGCATTGTTGCCGATAGTCTGTGGGTAGCGATCGCCACGATGATCACGCCCAATCATCCATTTTGCGGTAAGCCCGTCAAGGAAGCATCGAGAACGGCGGATTTTGTGCCTCTCTATATTGAGACGGCTTGCCAAACTATTCATGGATGGAACTTATTAGAAGCTTCTCTAAGTGCGGGTGATATTCTCTATCTGACGATGCCAGCCGCGAAATTAGAGCAGTTATGGCGAGTGGCTCCATTTCAGGTTGCGGTTAGCTAACGGTTTGGAGTCGTTGCTGAAACTGGGCAATGATTTCAGGGGTTAGTTCTTTTTCTGGTTGAACAGTTTCTCGTTCTGCTAATGAAACTTCTATTTCACTGGGGGATGCCTTTCCTAGCTTTTGCAAAAGGTTGGTGAAGTCTGACTGTTGTTGGCTGGCTTCTTGTTTGGAAATTGGTTGAATAGTGTAATTTGTGGAGGATTGACGGGTTAGGGAATAGACAATGTATTGATTGAGCGAGACTCCTTCGCTCTCTGCTAAATGGATTAGTTGTTGGTGCAATGTATCTGGTAAGCGTAGGGTTAATCGGCTCATGGTTCAGTTCCTATTGATGCTAGTTTGATAATTAGTTGTGCTGGAGTCATAACTTGCAAGCCTAGAGACTCCTTAGCGTTTTGAAAGTCACGCAGATTGGAAGTGATGACTGTTGCGCTTGCGTTCATGGCACAGTCAATTACGAGATCGTCCCCTGCGTCTGGTGAGGCTGGTCGCCAAGAGTAGTAAATGATCGTAAATCGACCTTGGTTGAGTAATGTACTAAGCAAGGGCTGAAGCTTTTGCCAACGAGGTTTGGAGATTTTGCGAGAGAGGACATCTTCGTATTCATAGGCAAGGGCATTGGAAACGCAGACTTCAAGTATTCCTGCTAGCCATGCATCAATAATGAGTCCAGCAGCGCCGCCTTGTTTTGTTAAGCCTTCAAACAGGACGTTGGTATCAATGACAATGGGAAACGAAGATAAGACAGTCATGGCACTACTATAGCACCATATATGGTGTCACCACTCAAGTAAAAACTGAGTTATTTTTTTCTTTTACCTTTTTACTTGACAAGCCTGCCTGTCCTCATTGCTGACATTGGGATTAGTGGCGAGATAGTCGCTGAGCTTATCGCAAACACCGATTAACAGGCGATCTCGATTTGCTACTTTGACCTGCCATCAGAAGCTAACAGTTAGCTGTCAAATAAAAAGAGAGTTACAACGCTATGCGCTGCAACCCTCTTAAATTTGCGTAAGCCGAGATAATAATCTAGACAGCCGCGAAGTTAGCTGCGACAAAATCCCAGTTGATGAGTTTATCAACGAAATTGGTCATGAAGTTAGGACGGCTATTTTGGAAGTCCAAATAATAAGCATGTTCCCAAACATCCATAGTCAACAAAGGTACTTGACCTTCATGAATTAGAGGATTTTCCGCATTAGGAGTCTTGGTGATCTTCAATGTGCCGCCTTCAGCAACCAACCAAGCCCAGCCACTACCAAATTGGGTAGCACCAGCATTTTTAAATTCTGTTTTAAAGTTCTCAACACTGCCAAAGCTAGCATTGATTGCATCCAACAATGCTCCAGTTGGCGCACCACCACCATTAGGAGTGATACCATTCCAATAGAAAGTATGGTTCCAAACTTGAGCAGCATTATTGAAGATGCCAGCCTTACCTTCTTTGTAGCTAATCTTGATCACTTCTTCTAAAGTTTTGTCAGCAAGATCAGTATCCTTAATTAGACCGTTAAGGTTGGTTACATAGGCGGCGTGGTGCTTACCATAATGAAATGATAGAGTCTCAGCAGACATGCCCGAAGCAGCGAGAGCATCTTGGGCGTAGGGTAAAGCGGGGAGTTCAAATGCCATTGTTTTTTAACCTTTTAAAGTTTGAATTGCTTTCTAAGCTTTAAGTATTGTTACGATTATAAGCTAGATTGTAAATCGTAGTAACTGTTACAACAATAGATCTCGCTAAATCCTCCAAACCTCACTCTTAGAAGAAGTTGGTATTGAGATTTTTGAGCATAATGAAAAAATTTGTGGATGAAAGAGTCAGCGATTACGGCTAATCTCCAATAAACAAAATGTCGATCGGCGTGTCTGTAGCTTGCCAATACGTTACAGCCGAAGGCAATTTTGGAATATATTTGCTCAGAATCCAATAAACTGCATAACTGTGCTGTCTACTACGCTCGACAAATCTGGTTTAAAGCCAGAAAGTTTGTCACTGGCTTTGACTTAGTTAATGAACTTGGCTCTAATAAACATTTTTCGGCATTGCCATCTGAAGCAGCCGTGCAAACCTATTTGTCAGTTGGCGAATCGGTTAAATCCTTTTCTGCGTTGCTTAAAAAGTCTCGTAAGAGAAAATTGGAACAAAATCCTAAATTCCCTAAATATCGAAAACAAGGCTATCAATTAGTTGCGTTCCCAAAAAGAGCGCTGAGACTGGTTGACAACACGATTCGTTTCCCATTAGGGCTACAGGTCAAAGCATGGTTTGGGCTTAAAGAGTTTTTTCTGCCAATGCCATCTAACCTTGATTTTGACTTACTCAAAGAAGTTAGGATTTTACCTAAATAATTGGCTAACTTGTGTGAGCAATGTTGGAACCAGTTTTATTGTTGATGGATTACATCTAAGAGGCTGTTTGAAAAGGTGGGTATACCTAGGAAAAAGCGTGAAGGGTTTCTAAGAAACCATTTAAGAAGTCATCGGGGTGAGATCTCGCAACATTTTACGGATCAAAGCCAAGTAAATAAACGACTCTGAGGACTTCTCATAAAACTCATAATCCTTGCTCAGGAGAGAGTAAAGTAATCTGTGTAAAGTCTGGGATATATACAGAGAGATAATCTAGACACACAATTACTAACACTAAAACCGATGAATATACGCAAAGAATTGCTAGACGAATTGCTGCAAGAA
>JBILGV010000137.1:0-10483 GCA_044350865.1 Pseudanabaena sp.
GTTTGAGATTAATCTCTTTCATACACCTAATACCTGTAATTTACGTTCAAGATTTTGAAGTTGTTCTTGCCGCATTTTGTTTGTCTGCTCATGACTCATTAAACTTCTCTTGAGAAATTTATCATATTCACCCGATTGCTTCTCATACAAAAGCTTGCCATCACAAGCAATCACATGAGCCAAAATTGCTGAACAGCGATCTAGATCGACAATATCAACTGCTTCATTAGGAAGTTCAAATATATTCTCAAAGATAGAATATAGGCTAAACCAAGATTTTCCCTTGTGTTTCCATTCTTGATATAGGGAACGATCGTAAATTAATGCAAAGTCATAGTCGCTATCCTCATGATTTTCTCCTGTCGCTCTAGAGCCGAATAAAATTAGAAGCTTCAAAAATGGAATCTCCTGAACTAAATTTGACACGAGTTGTTTTAATTCAGATAGCGATCGCCCGCTCATTAAATTATCCTCTATTTTATATTCCGTCATAACTCCACATCCTCATAAATATCGGAAAGAGCGATCGCCAAATCAATCGATCGCAAATCCAAAATGTCACCCACACCCAAAGACTGTACCAACCAGCCACCATCACTATCCCTACGATAAAGATCCACCTTCACCTCAGACTGCGAAACCAAAACATATTCCTGCAAAGATTCCAACTTCTGATAATTAAAAAGCTTCTCTCGCCGATCTAGCAAAGCCGTTGACGGTGATAGAACTTCCACCAATAGACAAGGCTTCTGTTTGATGTATGGATCGTTGTCACTGCGATCGCAAACCACCATCACATCAGGATAATAAGTCGCATTATTTGCAGAAGAGATCGTTAACTTCATCGCCAAAGCCAACAACCGAGAGCCAGTACCGCGTAAATGTGGACGGATACAACCAACCAGATTACCAACAATCAAATTATGGTTTGCATCCTCATCAACCATTGCAAAAGCCTGACCATTCACAAACTCATGCTTAGTGGGGCTTGCTTGTTCGTAGGTGAGATATTCCTCGTAAGTTAAGTCTGGCTGTCTAGCAAACATCAGCAATAACCTCTAGATATGTCTACATCATCTTGAAATCAATATACCTTATATTTTCTATTTTTACATATTAAATTTTATTTTACCTTATAAATTTTAGTGACTACATATTTACATGATATACAAGCATTTGACAAGATATACACCCATAAAAGTGTCCGTATATTTTTTAGCGGGAAAAAATTATTAGCGATCGCCTATGATTAAAGCAGTCAGAATTATTACCGTCGGAGCTTAGTAGTCATGACACTCCTAGAAGTTTTAGCCAGAGAATCCATCGCATTACCCAACACCGAAGAACAACGGCTCATCCTCAGTGACGTGACATGGGAGCAGTACAGCACCCTCGTCAATATCTATACCGATGAATATCCATCTCTCCGCATGACCTATCTCAATGGTGTTTTAGAAATTATGACCACATCCAACGAACACGAACGCCTCAAAACTATCTTTGCCCGACTGCTTGAGATGTATTTCGTAGAGAGACAAATCGATCTCAATGGTTATGGTCAAACCACCTTTAGACAAGAGCTAGCCCAGAGAGGACTAGAACCCGATGAATGTTATTGCTTTGGCGCACTCAAAGAAGTCCCAGATATCGCGATCGAAATCGTAATCAGCAGTGGAGGTATCGACAAATTAAATGTATATCGAGGGTTAGGAATCCCTGAAGTATGGTTTTGGTACGCCAAACAGCAACAATGGAAGCTCTATCGCCTTAGATCTACACTTGATGAACCAAAATATGAAAACATCCCCCGCAGTGAATTCCTTCCCGAACTAGACTTTGATTTACTCAGTCAATTTGCTAATGAAACTAGTCAAACTAAAGCGGTGATTGCATATCGGAAAGCTTTTAGCGCTTAGCGCTTAGCTATTAGCTGATGATAGCAAGCAATTAATGCAGATTATAGAAATATCTATCATCGAAAATTCCTAACCAAACAACCCTAAAACCCAGAAAAGCCAAAAGCTAACCGCCAAAAGCTAAAAGCTAATCGCTAACCCCCAATATGTCCCGAAAAGGCGAATCAATTACACTATCTATCAAAGAACGCGACAAAGCTAACTTAGAAGCGATCGCGATCGAGCTTGGCATGACATGGGGCGATCGCCCAAATATCTCGAAACTAGTCGAAGCGATCGCCCGTAAACAAATCCAAATCTCCAAGAATAACGACTGGGCAAGCGATCGCATAGAATCCCTTGCACGGACATTTCGACTACTAACTGATTACGACGAACTCGAAAAAGCACAAATCATCGCCCATCTATTACTAGAACGTAGTGAACTGAACACCCCGCTCCGCCGCGACATCGAGCGATTTCTCGACAAGCCCCCCGAAATGTGGCGACATACCATCGATCGCTATATCAAACAAAATCAACCCTTTCGACTGCAATATCTCGATGCCGCCGATCATCCCCATGAGTTCTCCATTTACTACGCCAAAGTCGCCGCCCACGACAAGCGGCTCTACCTTGACTGTTGGTGTGAAGACATTGCTAGAACTGATACAGTTTCAGCCCTCCAACATAATCGTTCCCTCAGACTCGATCGAATCCCCCCCGAAGCCGCCATCACTCCAATTCAAGGAAAATGGCGATCGCAACTCGACCAAATTCATGTCACCTTTAATTTATCGGGAAACCTCGCCTTTGCTTATAAACCAAGGGACGAAGACATTGATAATACGTGGCTAGATCGCAATCCCCCCATACGTCAAATCATCCGCAAAATTAGCAGCACCTTTTGGTTCTACCGCGAGATCTTGCCCTATGCCGAAGACTGCGAAATTGTTGAACCTAATGATGTGCGGGAAAAGTTTACCGAGAAAGTGCGATCGCTCTATCTCAAATATTCCAGTAATTGATAAATCAATCATTTATCAATTACTGGAATATTTGAGATCTAAACCCCAACTTGCCTTAGATTTGTCTTAGAACAAATAATCATCAATTATTTGCCATTAGTTTTATATGAATGAGTATTTGTATTTAGTGAGGTTGACGTGTTTTCAAGGTTTCAGGGCTTTGCTTGGCGCGTTGAGTTATATTGATGGGGTATCTCTGCCTGTTAGTTAGCTGTCGTTATGCAAAAATGGTTTAATACCGCTGGTCCCTGTAAGTCTGACATTCACTACATGTTGTCAGCTACAGAGCGCTTGCCTGAAATCAAACAATTAATTGCTCAAGAAAATTACTTTGTGATTCATGCGCCAAGGCAAGTGGGTAAGACTACAGCGATGATTACTCTTGCACAAGAATTAACGGCGAGTGGTCAATATACGGCGGTGATGTTATCTCTGGAAGTGGGGGCTGTATTTTCCCATGATCCAGAATTGGCGGGGCGGGCAATTTTGGATGAGTGGCAGGATGCAATTAAGTTTTATTTACCACCAGAGTTGCACCCCAGTCATGGCATTTTAGGAGAATCAGGTCGTCACATCGGTGCTTTTTTGGCAGCATGGTCACAAGAATCATCGCGCCCTTTAGCAGTGTTTCTTGATGAAATTGATGCCCTAAGCGATGAGACATTGGTTTCAGTCCTGCGACAAATCCGATCGGGGTTTCCGCGTCGTCCACAGGGATTTCCGCAGTCAGTTGCTTTGGTGGGAATGCGCGATGTGCGGGATTATAAATATGCGTCAGGAGGAAGCGATCTCCTAAATACTTCTAGTCCTTTTAATATTAAAGTACGCTCCTTTACGTTGAGTAACTTTACGTTTGAGGATGTGAGGAATCTCTATCAGCAACATACAGATGCGACGGGGCAAGTATTTACGCCTGAAGCGGTTGATTTAGCTTTCCATTTGACGCAGGGTCAGCCTTGGTTAGTGAATGCGATCGCCAAGGAAATAGTTGAATACATAGCTAAAGATCCATCTATTCCCATTACTGCTGAGTTAGTGAATCAAGCTAAGGAAATACTAATTAAGAGACAGGATACGCATCTAGATAGTCTTGCCGAAAGATTAAGAGAACATAGAGTTAGAGCCATAATTCAACCCATTTTATCTGGATTAGAGCTAGGAGATACTTCAGATGATGATCGCCGTTATTTGTTGGATTTAGGTTTAGTGGTGCGGAGTCAGGAAGGAGGATTAAAGATTGCGAATCCCATTTATCAAGAAGTGATTCCTAGGGTTTTATCTCAAGGTGTGCAGGATAGTCTGCCGATGATTCAACCTAGCTGGTTAAATGCTGATGGAAGTCTTAATGCTCAAGTCCTGCTTGATGCTTTTCTCAGATTCTGGCGGCAACATGGTGAGCCATTATTCAAAAGTGCTAACTATCCAGAAATTGCGCCCCATCTGGTGATGATGGCATTTTTGCATCGGGTGGTAAATGGTAATGGCACGTTGGAAAGGGAATACGCGATCGGTTCGGGAAAGATGGATATTTGTTTGCGCTATGGTAAGCAAACTTTGGCGATGGAGTTGAAGGTATGGGCTGATAAAAGACCCGATCCGATTAAGGAAGGTTTGCCACAGATCGATAGGTATTTGTCGGGTTTGAGTTTAAATACGGGTTGGTTGGTGATATTCGATCGCCGTTCTGGGTTGCCGCCGCTAAGCGATCGGACTACGACGGAGAATGTTTTTAGCCCAGCAGGGCGAGAGATTATCGTGATTCGGGGATAGATAACCAACTCAAGTGATGTTGCTATACCATACTAATTTTAGAGATAGCCATGCTCAATATTATCTTTTAAGATTTTACCCGTTTTTTGATATTCACGTCGAATTGCTTGGATGATATGCCGTCTTTCAATTCTATTGCTTTCTTTTACTGCAAAAAAAGCAGATCTTAAGGCAATATTACGAATATTTGCTCCTGATAATTCAAAATTATGGGACAAGAAACTAAAACCTAAATCATCCTCACAGGGGGTGTCTTTGGGGAATGCCTTTTGCCAAATTTGATATCTCTGCTTTTCATTTGGCAATGAAAAATCGATAATAAATTGTAGCCGTCTTGTGAAGGCTTCATCCATATTATTACGAAGGTTTGTTGTTAAGATAGCTAATCCCTCATATTCTTCCATTTTCTGGAGGAGATAGCTTACTTCAAGGTTAGCGTAACGATCGTGAGCATCTTTAACATTACTTCGTTTTCCAAATAAAGCATCTGCTTCATCAAAGAGTAAAATTGCATTAGCATCAGTCGCCGCAGTAAAAATCTGATTGAGATTCTTCTCTGTTTCCCCAATATATTTATTGACAATTTGAGATAGATCAATTTTATATAAATCGAGTTGTAATTCTTGGGCAATAATTTCGGCTGACATCGTTTTACCTGTGCCAGATATACCAGAAAACATCACATTTAAGCCTTTACCTAATGAATGTTTTTTGTTAAATCCCCATGTGTTCCAAACTAAGTTTTGGTATTTAATCTGATCACAAATCTCTCTAAGCTGAGCTTCTTGGTGATTGGCTAAAACAATATCATCCCAGACATATTTAGGTTGAATTTGCTGAGAGAGAGATTTAAGGTTTTGACTAGATAAACTTCGGGCTGCGGTAAAGAGATGATTGACTTGGATTCTTTCAGTGGATGATACAGATGATTCTTCTTGATCTAATTTTTGCCATTGTTGATGATTTGTCGCGATCGCCACAGCATTGGCAATTTGATCGGAAGTTAGGCGCAGGCGATCGCTGAGATCAATTAGATCATCATTGTCTAAATGAATTTGAGCAGATTGGAGATGTTTTTCCCAAAAGTGCTGACGCTGTTCAAGATTGAGCATTGAGAAAGAAATGTTAACTACACCTTGAAGCTGAGTGTTGATATTTTTCCATGGGGTAGATCCACTTAAGATAATTACTCTATTTTGCTCGGCTAATAGATTGAGGATATCTTGATACTGATTCTCATGATCTGGCTGTTGTAATTTCTCCAATCTATCAATATAAAGTAATACATTTTGAAATTTAGCTTGTCTCAGTAGAATATTAAACGTTGATAAAAACTCTGATTTTACATCTGAAATATTATTGAGGTTAGCAACTAAAAGTGGCACATTCAGAGCATAGGCGATCGCTTCACCTACGCTCTGTTTAATTGATTGATCCGTTCCATGAAAATATAGTGTTAATGGTGTTTGAGATTCCCAATGATGCTGGACAAGTTTGGGCAATGTATATTTGATTTTGTCAGCCAAAGGTAAATGATAACCATTCTGTTTAGGCGTAATTAATTTACAACAATGATTCAGTCGTTCATCTAAATTTTGTTGCCCTAACAGCAAATTAACTACTAAAGGATCAAGTTTAATACTATGGGCTAATAGTGAAGGTAAAGATTGGTGAGGATCAGGAATTAGCTGAATTAAACCATGATAAATAAGTGGTGACTCTGAACTGAAATGAACCCGATCCTCAAGTTTTTCTAGAGCAGAACCACTCAATAAATTGAGGCTTAAATCAACGGTCGGTCGTTTTGCGCGTACATCATCTTGTAGGTAAGCGTATAGACGCTCATAACGGCGATCAAGTTCAGGGGCAAGGGCGATCGCTATAACTCCTAAATCAAAACTGTCTAACCCAAACTGCTCCTGTAGCCAAGCAAATTTAGAAGTCTCAGCATTACTAGACACTTCAAATCGAAATGTATTCTCTGTTGGTGAAACTGATGACGCAAACAGAGGTTCAGATGGGGCTTGTTTTAATATCCGTTCCACTTCTGCTTCGCCGATCTGAATACCACGATACGGATCGCCATCTATACCCCCAGCAAATAAAGTTTGAGCAGTCGTAACTGCTACTTCTAAACATTGATCTAACTGATGTAATAACCGAATCAACTCATCCATTAGGCATTATTTTTTGATTAATTAGCATTATTCCGATACTGATTCAATCGAGGCGATCGCCTCTTTGGGAGAGATATCAGTAAAGATAACCTGTAAAATTCCCGATAAATAACGATCAAATGTGGCTATATTCAAAGATATACATTCCTCAATCATCGGTGTGAAATCAAAATCCCCCTCAAATTGAACACTAGTTTTAAAGCGAATCTCGCCATCATCATAGTCAAACTCAAAATTCCCAAATTTTAACCCGAAGTTGGCACGAGTTAAAAATTCTTGAACTTGGACAAACTTTGCTTCAGGAGTTTTATTTGGACAAATTGAATAAACGAGTAATTGTTGATGCTCATCAATACATTTAACCAATGTAATCCATCTCGCAGCCTGTCCATTTACATCAATCCGAAGTGATGAATCTTCAAAAAGGTAAAACTGCCATTCCTGTTTTTTTAAAATAGATTCTGTAATCTTTAAAAGCATTGGTAAGTCACTCAGTTGGTAATTTTAAAATCGGATTTAACTCGAAATTTTTCAATTATTTTAAATTACTTTACTGCTAAAAGTAACAATATAATCTTTCGAGTTATCCTAAAGCTTTTTTAGCTGCTTTCTCAATTTCTTCTATTTGCTTCATGAAATCATCATCAAGCTTAACATCATCTTTGCTTAACTCCTCCTTAACATTTTTAAGTGACTTTTCTTGCTCTGTCATGTCGGTAAGTTTGTTCATGTTTGTACCATCTTCGAGTTGTTGAAGATTAGCGATCGCTGCATCTACATCTTCTAAGATATTTTCCGCCTTAATCTTAGCCTCTATAGCGCTCTTAAGGAAATTGGAGTGTAGGTCATATTTTTGAGAATATTTGATTTGCAACTCTGTCAATTCACCAATACGTTTTACAAAGCTCTGCGAATTTTTGATGCCAAGCTCTGTCAATTTAATCAAAGTTTTTTCTTTGATACTTTCCTTTATATCAGCTTTCAAACTAGATGCTTTCTTAGTCAAAGTTGATGCATTAGATTTTATTGCTAAAGCCTTGTCTGCAATCTTAGGAAAACCTTCTATTGCTTTATCTTTTAAGGAAGAGAAGGACTTTTTCTTTTGCTTTTTAAAGTCATCATACTTTACTCTCATTGTATTTCTTTTATCTTCAATGACTTTTTTGACTTTAAGTTTTTTCTCCTGATACTTGTCTTCAAGCTTATGATATTTTTTGCGTACTGCATCAGGGATTAATTTATCTTTTAAGATCTCTTTACCTTCTCCCACTAGCTTAGCAGCATGTTTTAAGGTACTCAAAAGTCCACGCTTATGCTCTGACTTTTCTTGATGAGTTGTGTCTTCATTTACTAATGTTTCAACTTCAGCTTCCAACTGCTCTTTTAACTTAGCCTCTTCATTCTCTAATTCCTTACTTAGCTCCACTTCTTTGCTATTTAAAGAATCTTCTTCTAGCTCAATTGTTTTGGCAAGCTCAATCAAGTCGTTATAACGAGCCAGCTTTATGTCAATCTTTCCTAGGTTTTTAATATACTTTTGACTCTTCTCAGTTTCTGTACTGATCACCTCTTTGGTTTCATTGAGTGATCTGATATATCCAGCTTTAACTGCATTAATAATTTTCTTGCGCTCTTCTCCACTACCAGCGATCTTTTGTGCGGCATCTCGTAAAATAGCATCAGCCTTTTCAGGAGCAATTAATTCATAGGATTGTTCCTCTAATTTGATAGAAGTCTTATCAAACTGTCCTGCAATTACGCCGCTAAACTTGGGCTTGCCTATGTGTAACTTACCATTTTGGTCAAACTCTAGCTTCCCTTCTAACTTGCCAGCACCTAAGCTACATTTCGCCCGAATTCGATATAGATCTTTAGTGAAGAAGTAAAGAGCTTGAGCTTGGACTCCTGCGGAAACCTCTGCCTTAAACTCAGCATTTGCATAATATTCTGATATCAATTTGCTTGCATCAACTGCCTTCGTTTCCTCATCATATTTCAATGAGCCATTCAGTTTTAAACCGCCACGAAAATCAGCTTTACAGCCACCTGCAACAAATGCTTGTATTGCCGCAATATAAGCACTACCTACACCTACTTTTGCCTTTAAATCAACTGCTAAAAATCCATTGATCTCTGGATTAATACCTAAATTCCAATCCTGTGCGGCTTTTTTGGCGATTGAACCTTGCAAACTAGCACCAATACCACCTTTAATCGCTAGTTGAATCCCCGCTTCGACTCCAGGGACAATTGGATAGTCGATACTGACATTTGGCCAAGGGAAAGAATCTCCAGGAAGAGTAATACCTCCTTTCACAGTAAGTGCTGCCTCTTCAACCAAAATTTTGCCCTTACTATTGCCTTGACCGCGATCGAGCTTGATCTTGCCGCTACCTTCAGCATTTAGATATTCACCAAAGTGTAGTCCCACACCACCGCTTGCTGTCGTGCTGTAGTTACCCTTAGATCCTTCAACGGTAAGAGCTGGACTCTTAACTGATAAAACTGTTCCCAGTGCAATATCACCTATTTGTACTTTTATCGTATTCCAATCAAGTCCATTACTATCAATTCTTGCATGATCGACAATCGCTTTAGTGTCATTTAGTTTGGGAATAATGACACTGGCTTCACCGATAGTCACTTTTTTGTCAGTATGGTGATACTGGATCTTGGTTGCCTCAAAATTGAGAACGTCTGCTACAGTTCCTTTAAGGCTGACACTATTATCAGGACAACTCCATTGACCTTTTACATTCTTAATAGTTAGTTGACCATTAGCATCAACTTTGACTAGTTTAGATGTTCCTAAATTAACTCCAAAAGTGCCAGTAAACTCAGATTCATATTCCTTATTTGCTCCACCGATGGTTGCAGAAACTTCTTTGATTGTGGCATGGCTTCCCAACTGAATATCTTTAGCATTGAGTTTAACTTTGTCCCAATCAAGTCCATTACTATCAATTCGTGCATTCTCAACAGTGGCATTAGCCTTATACAGTTCAGGAATGGTGATGCTAGCTTTGGCGATGGATACCTTGGTATTTTCATGGTCGTACTTAATGTCACTTGCGTCAAAGTTGAGGATATTGGCGATCGCGCCATTTAACTTCACATCTTGGTGTGTGCTACCCCATTTACCATCTTGATACAAGACAGTGAGTTTACCACTGCCATTGACTTTTACTAGCTCAGAGGAACCAAGATTAACGCTAAAGTCACCTGTGAACTTGGAGTTATATTTATCCTTTGCGCCACTGATGACTGCTTCAGGTTTGTTGATGTTGACATAGCTACCGAGAGCAATTTGGGTTGCGCTGAGCGTGACTTTGTCCCAATCAAGTCCATTGCTGTCAATTCTCGCATTCTCAACGTTGGCTTTGGCATCATTTAGTTTAGGGACAACGATGCTAGCTTTGGCGATAGATACCTTGGTATTTTCATGGTCGTATTTAATGTCACTTGCATCAAAGTTCAAGATATTGGAGATCGCGCCATTTAGCTTTACATCTTGGTGTGTGCTACCCCATTTACCATCTTGATATAGGACGGTTAACTTGCCACTGCCATTGACTTTGACAAGGTCACTTTGTCCAAGATTAACTCCAAAGTC
>JBILGV010000164.1:0-5277 GCA_044350865.1 Pseudanabaena sp.
GACTCTGGATTTAGTTCATCAAGAGTACGATATCTGCCCTTGGAAATAATTCCTAGGGCTTTATTCTTATTTCGTTTTCACTCTGCACTGACTTACTTTTGTCCCGCTTTAAGTCGCTACCCGAAAAGCCTAAAGAAATTTGGGACGAATAACCAACTCTGTAGCGTGCGTTAGCGGAGCGTAACGCACAAATAATTAGTATTAAATGGGTGCGTTACATTTCATTAACGCACCCTACAACAGCGGCGATCGCACTACAACAGCGGCGATCGCACTAACTAGTAATTTAAGCCGTAGCAGCTACGCAGTTAACGTTTTTTCGTGTTGTCGGTTCCAACAAAAGCTTTACGTGCCAAGTATCGCTTTCATGTCATTGTTAATTGCTTGCTCATCATAAATAGTTGGAACTCCTTGCTCTCTCATACAAGAGTAGTACGCTCTACCAGCTTTGAGCATAGCTTCTCTAATTTGGGAACTACTAGGTTTTGTCGAAGTTGCTCTTTGGTTGCTTCATATTGCTCCAACATATACTGCACATACTCAGACCATCTTTTACTGGAATACGCCAGAAGTGCAACAGGAGGTGTTGCAATACCTCCAAGCCCTGCTACAACCTTCATCGCTGAACCTTCAGGGAAAAACCCAGAAAGAATTAACCCTGCGGGTAGCCCAATAACTCCACCAATTAACAGCAACCCAATGTTATTGGGTCGTTTCTTCACTTGCGTCACGCCTAAAACCTCTCGAATTGTAAGTTATAAAACTAAGATTTTTGAATTTATCTTTACTCATTTTATCTCCATTAACCTCTTTATTTACATATCCAAATTTACAATTTATTAGACTTTGCTTAGTTATCTAATCGTTAAGCGATCCTGATGAAATGCAAAGCGTTCCAGCGCCTTACTTCATTTTTTGCTAAAATTAACATAGCTAAGCTGTGAGTATTACCATCATGCAAGCAACTATAATCGATGCCCAAATAGAACAAGAACTTGAGCCACAAATCCGTCTGTGGTCGATCGCTGATTATCACCAAATGATTGAAGCAAGAATTTTAGATGAGGACGATCGCGTAGAACTGTTGGAAGGAAAAATTGTTTGTATGAGTCCGCAAAGACCATTTCATGCTGCAAGTGTACAGCGCAGTGCCAATCTTCTTTATGAATTATTGAGAGAAAAGGCTGAGATTCGCGCCCAGTTACCTGTGATATTAGGCAATGATTCTGAACCTGAACCAGATATTGCTGTTGTCAGATTTGATACTAATGAATATTCCTTTAGACATCCTGAAGTACCTGATATTTATCTATTGATCGAAGTTGCCGATTCAACCATTGCTAAAGATCGTAATCAAAAAGCCCGTATCTATGCCAAAAATCGAGTTTTAGAATATTGGATTCTTGATTTACAAAAGCGACAAGTTTATGTTTTTCGCCAGCCAGAAGAAGGTATTTATCGCGAAAAACTCATTCTGAATAGCGATGATAGTATTACGATGCAAGCTTTTCCATATGTAGCGATCGCTTTAAATGCTATGTTTCCTATGCACAAAATTAACTAGATATTCCTATGGCTGCACCTTGGGCGGGAGAATTAGAATTAGAATTTGCCAAACGGAATCGACAAACCGTCTTAACCCGTAACTATACTGTTGCACCTTGGAAAATCCAGCGATCGCTTTATCCCGAAGGTGAAGAGATTTGTCATTGCATTTTATTGCATACCGCAGGTGGGCTTGTCGGTGGCGATCGCCTATCCGCAAAAATCCATCTTGCACCCCATACCCAAGCATTGCTAACCACCTCCACCGCCAGCAAAATCTATCGTAGCAATGGTGCAGAATCTTTACAGGATATCCATATTCGCATTGATGAAGGCGCAAGTTTAGAATGGTTTCCCCAAGAAACGATCGCCTTCGCAGCATCCCAATATCGCCAAACCACCAGAATTGATCTTGCCCCAAACGCAACCTGTACCCTATGGGAAATTGTCAGATTTGGGCGTACCGCGAGGGGCGAAAAATTTGTCGATGGTAATTGGCGATCGCATACGGAGGTATGGCGCGACCAGATGCCCCTGTGGATCGATCGGCAATATCTGAATGGAAATACCGAAATGTTAGGAAGTCCTAATGGATTAAATAACTATGCGATCGCCGCGAATTTTATCTTTGTGGGCGCGATCGTCGAGCCAGAATTAATTACACGCATTCGTTCGACTTGGGAGCAGGGAAACTATCAAGGTGTATCAGGTGTAACGCGATCGCTTTGCGGTTTAGTCTGTCGCTATTGTGGGGATTCTTCCAGTGATGCGCGGAAGTGGTTTCAGCAAATTTGGCAGCTTTTGCGTGTATCCTATAAAAATAGAGAAATATGCGCTCCACGAGTTTGGTAATTATTCATGCAGCTAACGCCTCAAGAAAAAGATAAGTTACTAATTTTTACCGCCGCCCTTCTAGCAGAGCGACGTAAGGCTAAGGGTTTGAAATTAAATTATCCTGAAGCGATCGCTTTTATTAGTGCCGAAATCATGGAAGGGGCGCGAGAAGGTCGCACAGTTGCTGAATTAATGTCCTATGGCGCGACGTTGCTCACTCGTGACGATGTGATGGAAGGTATCCCCGAAATGATTCATGATGTGCAAGTGGAAGCAACTTTTCCCGATGGCACAAAACTAGTCACTGTTCACAATCCTATTCGCTAATTTAGCTATGGAGGTTTGAGATGGTAGCGATCGCTAAAGGTCAAGAGCTAAAATTCAAGACAAAATTAACCTATGAAGAATTTCTAGAAATTTGTCCAAAGGATGGAAAATATGAGCTTATTGACGGGGAACTAGTTGCCGTGGCAAATACTCGACAACATGAAAATATTGTTGCGTTTATCTATAAAAAATTTGACCGCGAAATTGATCGCTTAAGTCTAGATTTTGTTGTCCGACAGAATGTAAGTATCAAAACCAATAAAATTAATGGTTTGTCACAAGGTAGAGTTCCCGATATCAGCGTTATTGATAGGGACATTTGGTATTCTAATCCTTCGGATTATTCTTCGCTAATAGAACCAATTCAGTTAGCGATCGAAGTCACTTCAACCAATTGGACTGATGACTATATTGAGAAATTTGACGAATATCAACGTTTGGGTATTCCTGAATATTGGATTGTGGATTACTTAGCGAGCGCTAGGCATGAGTTTTTAGGTAATCCTAAAATCCCTACTATATTTGTTAATTTACTAGATAAAAATGGTAAATATCAAACTTCTAAATTTACGGGAGAAGCTATAGTTAAATCTAAAACTTTCCCTGAATTAGGATTAACTGTCACTCAGATTCTAAATATCTAATTTAATTTATAATTTTATTAACAAAAAATGGAGATTTGAGATGGTAGCGATCGCTGACATACAAAACAAACAGAAAGTAATAGATGTTATACCTAAGTTAAACTTTGACCAGTTTTTAGAAATATGTCCTAATGATGGACATTATGAGCTGATTAATGGAGAAATAGTTAGGCTTTCGGATATGATATTTACCCGCAATCATGATGATGTTGCTGAATTTATTGATAGAAATTTTTATCGTCAGGTTGAGCAATTATCTCTCAATTATGTGATTAAGCGAGGGATTTCAATTCAGACTATCAATGCTGATGGTAATGAACAAGGTCGTATTCCTGATCTCTGTGTAGTTGACGCAAAGATTTGGCGTTCTAATCGTAAGGATTATTCGGCATTACGCGATCCGATTCAATTAGTGGTGGAAGTTGCTTCAAACAATTGGGATGATGATTACATTGATAAATTTGAGGAGTATCAGCAATTGGGTATTTCCGAATATTGGATTGTGGATTATTTAGCGATCGCCAGCCGCCAGTTTCTTGGTAATCCTAAAATCCCCACTGTATTTGTCAATTTACTAGATGAAAATGGTAAATATCAAACAAATAAATTTACGGGAAATGACAAAATTATTTCGAGGACTTTTCCTGAACTAGATTTAACTGCGACGCAAATTTTAAATATTTAAAGTAGAGATAAAATTATGATTCCTGGTGAAATAATTGCTCAAGATGGCGAAATCGAACTAAATGCAGGACGCGAAAGCATTACCTTAAAAGTTGGTAATTCAGGCGATCGCCCTATTCAAGTTGGTTCGCATTATCACTTTTATGAAACGAATCGGGCGCTGATATTTGATCGCGATCGGGCTAAAGGCACACACCTTGATATTCCTGCGGGAACTTCCATTCGCTTTGAACCAGGGGATGAGAAAGAGGTAAATCTAGTTCCCTATGTGGGTACTCGCGAGATTTATGGATTTAATGCCTTGGTTGAAGGCAAACTAGAGGATTAAATTTATGGTTGCGACGCTTGCTGCGGAAAAATTAACACTTTACGATCTGGAAAAGTCTTTTAATTTAACTTTGTGCGATCGCCCTGACTTTTTCCCAGAATGGAAAATTGATCGCTTGGTAATATCCGAAAATGAAAAAGATCAGTTAGACCGTATTAAAACTAATTATCTTCATTTATCAAAGCGGTTAATGCTAGAAGAAATGGTGAAAATGGTTGTTTTGTCACCACTGCTCGATATTGTAGGATTTTATCAACCGCCCTTTTATTCTGTTGCGGAAAAATCAGTTAAAGTTTCTGTTAAAGATGAAAACTTGATGATTCGCGGCAAAATCGATGTTTTGGTAATGCAGGATCGCTTTTGGATTTTAGTGATTGAATCAAAACAAGCTGGAGTTTCTTTGCAGAAAGGAATTGCTCAAGCGATCGCCTATATGCTTGCCAATCCTAATCGCGAAAAAGATGTTTATGGAATGGTTACAAATGGCAGTAATTTTATTTTCCTTAAACTATCATGGCGAGATAAACCTATTTATGGGATTTCCGATGAATATACTTTAATGCGCCATGAGAATGATTTATACGCAATCTTGCAAATATTAAAAACAATTGGGAAAGCAATTATTTAGGACTAAAAATTATGAGTTATAGAATGTCTCGCCAAGCTTACGCCGAAACCTATGGACCAACCGTAGGCGATCGCGTTCGACTAGCTGATACGGAATTATTTATTGAAGTGGAACGCGACTACACCACCTATGGCGATGAAGTCAAATTTGGCGGTGGTAAAGTGATCCGCGATGGCATGGGGCAATCACCGATTACCAATGCTAATGGAGCCGTAGATGCCGTAATTACTAACGCACTGATCCTTGATTGGTGGGGTGTCATCAAAGCCGATGTGGGCATCAAAGCA
>JBILGV010000025.1:0-45280 GCA_044350865.1 Pseudanabaena sp.
CAAAGGATTAGCGCTATTAAGTCCTAATGCTTCTTCGGTGCGATCGTCAAAAGTATGGTCAGCCGCAAAGACTCCCAGCAACTTGGTGGAAGCAGTGGCAGTTGCCACAGCCGCATTCATTTGAGCTTCTGTGTAAACCACGATGTAACCCAAGGATTTTGCTAAATCAATCAGGTTAGTGGTAGGACGATCTGCGGCATCAGCGAAAGCAGCATCAATTTGAGTAGTAACGTGGAAACCAGTAGTCCCCTTAGGTAGCAGGTAAACTTCACCACCAGCCATGATGATCTGAGTGCCAGAGCGAATTACTTGTTCGGCAATTTCGGCAGTTTTATCACGGGCGCGAAGGGTGTTACCCACGCGATTAGTGGTAGCAGCAGCAAAGGCGGCTGTTCCAGGCTCACCAATTTGACCTGATTGTAACAATGCAGTTGCTTTACCAGCAGCGATCGCTTCTTCTAAAATTGTGAAGCCGACTTTACCAGAAGCAGGTGTAACTAGGGATTGGTCTTCATTTAAACCAAAGGACTCGTTGAATACCTTCACACCGTTAGCGTGGGTGACAGCCCCTGCATTGGAAGTACCAGTCAACTGGTTTCCCATATGTCCTAAATAGACACCTGCATTGGACATCTTGTCCCAATTCAATCTACCGTCAGGACCAAGATCGATATTTCGAGCTGCCATGTAGTGAGAGGGGCTTGTACCATCGGGATGGATGAAAATCACATTCCCAGTGGACTTGGTAGCTTTAGGCGCTGGAGTGGGGTCTGGATTCCGAGATGCCAATTCCTTATTGAATAACGTCTCATACATCAACTCATAGATCTTGGTATTGTCCAGAGTTGCAGGCAACTTATCGGCATTTAGACCATGTGCCTTAGAAACAATGGAACCGCTAAAATCAGGAGTACCAGCCCAACCAATACCAAACTTGAATACGTCACCACTAGCATCTGGAGCGGCAGTAAAAGGCGCGGTGTTAGCGCCATTTAGTCCATCGAGGGGAACGTTGCGAGGAGATGTAGTGGGGTTATTGTTTACATTGCCTACGGTTGCAGCAGTAAGAGGATCGCGAACTTGCAGACCGCCAGCATCGCTATCAGCAGCGCTTACCATCAAGGTGTTAGGATGCTTCTTGATGAATTCCATTGCAACGCCAATGGCTGCATCGGTGCGACGCAATCCTTCTAAAGTTCCAGCAGCGTTGTTGTTATTCCCAAAGTTGTCTGTACCTTCTTCTTCAACAATAGTGATTGAACCCTTGTTAAAGTTTGGATGCTTTTCCATCAACTTCTGGGTGACATCCAACATCTCGGCAATGGTGGGGGCTGTTTCCCGATACAGAGGTAAATTATTTGCGGCTAAAACTTCTTCGGGGCGATCGTTAAAAGTATGGATAGGTGCAAATACGCCTAATACCTTAGTTGGGGGGGTAGGGAGAGCCAACAAAGCGTTGAGTTGGGTTTCAGTGTAAACAACTGTGTAACCTTTGCTCTTTGCCAGTTCAATCAGGTTTTCTGTGGGGCGTACCAGAGAATTGGTACTCAGGGCATCAAGTTGAGCCGCAGTACCGTGAAAACCATTTGTACCAACGGGCAGAAGGTTCAGTTCACCACCACCCATGATAAAGTCAACCCCTGAGTTAATTACCTGTTTGGCAATTTCTGCTGCTTGGGCGCGAGGTACGATGACAGCTCCAGTTGTTGGATTAACAATTTCCTGTGTCTTGGCAACAAAGGCGGCGGTTCCAGGTTCAAAAATAGCGCCAGATTGAACTAGGGCAGTAACTTTGCCAGCATCTCTAGCTTCTTCAACAATAGTTTTGGTGGTTCCAGAAAGGGATGTGATGGGTTTATTCCCTAGTTCAAAACCAAATGATTCAGCATAAACCTTAGCGCCTGTAGCATGGGTGACAGCGCCGCCATTCGATGTGCCGCCCAACTGGTCTTCCATGTGACCGAGGTATACACCAGCATTGGACATTTTGTCCCAATTCAAACGTCCATCAGGACCTTTATCTACAAATCTTGCAAATGCATAGTGAGATGGACTAGTCCCGTCTGGATGCATGAAAATTACATGATTACCCGTTGCCATATAGCCTCTGAATTACTCAATGATTCTTCAATATCGAGTACGATTTAACTACCCTTTCATTAAGAAACATGTGGCTTTTCAGTTAAGAAAAGGTTATTTTTTGATTAAATTTTAGATTTGATTGAATTTTAGATTTGCATATGCGCTGGTGATATGTTGCACCCAACTAGGTATTGATTGCTTTTAACTTGATCTAGGGACTGCTTGAAGCCTCAATAGGCTGTAATATTTAAAATTTAGGCTTTATATCTAGAATTAACCCAAAATCATTATGCTCCCCAGATCAAAATCAACCATTCAACTAAATACCCAAAATAGAAATACTAGAAAAAAGTTTTCTTGGACTCCCTATTTATTTCTATTACCAGCGATCGCATTTTTATCTTTAACATCATTTCTGCCCATATTCCAAGCAATTTATCTTAGTTTTACCAACTATGACTTTATTGGCAATCCTAACTTTATCGGATGGGAAAACTATACAAAATTGTGGAGCGATCGCACTTTTTGGAAAGTGATGAATAACACATTAATTTATTTAATATTTGTGGTTCCTAGCTTAGTAATTTTATCCCTAGTTTTAGCCATCTTAGTCAATCAAAAATTACGCAGCATTAAGTTTTTTCGGGCAGTTTATTATTTTCCTGTAATAGTCTCAGTTGTGGTCGCAGGGATTGCATGGAAATGGGTTTATGCTGAAAATGGGATTTTGAATTATTTCTTATCAATCATTTCTTGGCAACCAGTCAAAATCCCTTGGCTCACTAATCCCCAGACAGCCATTTTTGCAATTATGGCGGTGGTGATCTGGCGGGGTATTGGTTACTATATGGTAATTTATTTGGCAGGTTTACAGGCGATACCAGCAGACCTGTATGAAGCAGCAGCGATCGATGGCTCCGATGGTTGGCAAAAGCATTTTGATATCACGATTCCCCTGATGCAGCCCTACATTATCCTCGTCAGTATCATTTCATCGATCTCAGCCATGAAAATCTTTGAAGAAGTGTATATCATGTCTCAGGGTGGTCCCGCCAATAGTACAAAAACTGTGGTTTATTATTTATATGATAAAGGGTTTACCAGTTTAGAAATGGGATATGCTTCGGCAATTGGAGTATTTTTATTTCTAATTATTTTTGTGGTTTCTATCTTGACTTTTAAATTTATTAATCCTGCAAAAACTATTTAATTATGTATTTGATTATGCTTAAAACTTTTGCATTTGTATTGGGTATATCTCTCACAATTTCTAGTTCAGCCTTAGCGCAAAATGTCCAAAACACGGCGACAAAACCAAAACTGATATTCCAATCTGAGTTTTCGCGCAATCTTGCCAAAAATTTTCAAGATGCAAAATCTGACGGTTGTTTTGTTTTGTATGATCTTAAACGCGATCGCTATATTCGCTACAACGCAAATCGATGCCAAAAGAGATTCATTCCTGCTTCTACGTTTAAGATTTTTAATTCATTAGTTGCCCTTGAAACAAAAGCGATCGCTGATGAAAATACGATTATGGCTTGGGATGGTGTGAAACGTCAATTTCCGATCTGGAATGAAGATCAAACAATGCGAACAGCTTTTCCGCGATCGGTAGTCTGGTTTTATCAAGATTTAGCGCGGAAGATTGGCAAAGAACGGATGACCAAATATATTCAATCTGCTAACTATGGCAATCAGGATATCTCTCCCAAACTTGATTCTTTCTGGTTGAATGGCAATCTCAAAATTTCGCCAGAGGAGCAGGTTAAGTTTTTGGTGAAACTCTATCAGGAAGATTTGCCTTTTTCTAATTCCGTAATCAAAACCGTTAAAGATATTATGATTGTTGATCGCCAAGAAGCTTATACCCTAAGTGGTAAAACAGGTTGGTCGCGCAGTCCTGACGGCACAAATAATTTAGGGTGGTATGTTGGCTATCTAGAAAAAGCCGATAATACCTATTTCTACGCCTTAAATTTTGAAAATCAAGATCCTAATTTTCCATTGGGAACTGTTCGCAGAAAGATTTTGTATAGCATTCTGGAAGATTTAGCACTGCTTGAATAGCGCTCTCCCAATTCCCCTTTACAATCTGCCTTGTACACACAAGTTATGAGCTATAGCGCGAGTTACTAAAGATCCCCCTCAATCCCCCTTGTAAAGGGGGAAGAAGAAAATTCTCTCTTAATCATGAAGAACAAGAAGCCCCAATTACTAGCATTGAATAATTTAAAAAATATTCCACAGTTTATGCTTTTAGTGGCGATCGCTACTTTAACCGTATTTCCCTTACTGTGGCTCGTGAGTACCGCCTTTAAATCACCCACGGAAAATATTTTTCAATCCGTTCCCCAATTACTTCCTTCTCAACCAACCCTAGATAACTTCATCAAAGTTTGGAAAAACTCTCGCTTCGACCTCTATCTGTGGAACAGCTTTTTTGTCTCTAGCATTACCGTTGTTTTAAATCTTTTATTCTGCTCTCTAGCCGCTTTTCCCCTTGCACGATTGGATTTCAAAGGACGAGATCCCATCTTTTGGGCGATCGTGGGAACGACGATGATTCCATTTCAAATCACGATGATTCCCCTGTATATTCTCGCCGTGCAGCTTAATCTCAAAAATACCTACGCAGGATTAATTTTTCCCTATGTGATTTCTGCTTTTGGCATATTTCTATTACGACAAGCCTTTCAAAGCGTTCCTAAAGAAATGGAAGAGGCTTCGCGGATGGATGGTTGCTCTAGTTTCGGAATTTGGTGGCATATCATGTTACCTGCGGCGCGTCCTGCCCTAACCACTCTCGCCGTATTTACCTTCGTGGCGATGTGGGGTGATTTTTTGTGGCCATTAGCGATCGTGGACAAAGCCGAGCTTTACACTTTGCCGCGTGGTATTGCCAGCCTAGCCAGTGCTTTTTCCGAGGATTGGCGCTTAATTGCCGCAGGTTCTACGATTTCGATATTACCCGTATTTATCGTCTTCGTATTTCTGCAACGTTATATCATTCCCACCGACGCAAGCATTGGTGTTAAGGGTTGATTTTTAAAAGGCTTGCTTCGCAAGCCTTTAGGACTTACTCAAAATAATCAATTGTAGTGGCAATTCATGAATTGCCACTACGAGCGATCGCAATCTAAGGATTCTCTCGTATCCACACCCGTTTTTAAATTTGTACCTTTGGCTTTGCTACATAGCCATTTACGCTGTGCGCCATCCATAATCGCGTCAGTGAAGTCAGTTCCATCAATATTGACAAAATCAAAGGTGCTGCGTAACAAAATCGCCTCCACTAGCAACGCCTGACTGAGATCAGCTTTAGCAAAATCAGCCTGATCCAGTAATCCGCCTGAAAAGTCCGCACCCTTGAGATTGGCTCTTCTTAAAATCGAGGCGCTAAATACTGTCCCCCTGAGATCGGCATTTTCAAAGTTTGTCCCCTCCATATTCGCATTGGCAAAGCCTGATCCCACCAATATTCGCCCCGAAAAATCTCGATTTTTTAACTGAGCGTGGCTAAAGGATAGGGTTTCAGCTTGAACAATCATGGGCGACATGAAAAAACAGGCGATCGCCATGAGCGTTCCTAATCCTAATGCGATCGCTGGACGTAAGTATGAAATTAAGTATGAAATTAAATATGACATAAATTTTTTTGTAGGATGCGTTAGCGCAGCGTAACGCACCCCTACTCTAATCTATTTTTTTGCTCAACTCAAAAGCCAAAAAAGAGTCGCAGCGATTAGTGCTACAACTCTCTTTTAGTTTTATGAAAAATAAGTTAAATAGAGCAAGTGCGAGAAACTTCTAGTTCTCGATGTAGTTGAAAAGCAAACCCATTGTCGCGATCGGCAGGATTACGCCAATGAGAGGCACGAAAATGTATGAAACGTAATAATGTGCGTAGTATCCAGTCATGATTTTAAGTTTCCTGAAATAAGAAATAAATTGATCTGTGATTTGAATTGGCTCAACTTAATCTAAATTTTTGCTGTAATTACCAACAAGCCTTTAGAAAAACTATTCAGAAATTAAGACCAGAGCAAACCGCCGAATTTTTGCATTGGCTCTAGGTAGTTGAGGAAGTAAGCAAATGCAGCACCGCCAGCACCACCAAGCAAGAAGCTACCAGCAAATTCACTCCAACCAGAGGGATTGCCGAGTTCTTCAGGAGCATCAACCGCAGAGCTAGAAATTAGCTTGGTTGCAGTTTCGCCATAAATAGACAAAGCAAGGGTCAAAAGAACAACCGATGCGACAGTTGCCAAAAGTCCAGCAAGGCTAGCCAATTCAGTATTTCTGAGAGGTCCAAGCAATGCAAAGGGTCCATAGATGAAATATCCATGAGCCATACCGATTTCTAGACCACGGCGGCTAGGGGACAAGCCCTTACGGTAAGCAGGAAGATTACCGATGAAAGCTTTAACGATCGCTGAATCGCTTACTGGTGTGGAGAGATTCCCAAGTTGGGGATCATTCTTGAAGGCTTTTACAAAATCTGTCATAAGTCTTTATTAAGTAAAGATTGCAGGGAGAATTTTGTCTTCATTTTAGGGAATAAGCGCTATTGTCACTGCATAAAAGATAGTTATCTTTAGAAAACTTCACAACGGGTATATTTAAGAGAGCGCGGAGCGCTCTCTTAAATTAAAGAAGCCGATGGACATAAATCCGCAAGTTCACAGCGATCGCAAGCTGGTTTGCGGGCATTACATACAGCCCGACCATGATAAATGATCCGAATTGACCAGTTTTCCCAGTCTCGCTGGGGCAGCAAAGCCATGAGATCGCGCTCCACTTTAATTGGCTCTTCAAATTTAGTTAGCCCCAATCTCTTAGTCAAACGTTTAACATGGGTATCAACAGTAACCCCTGCATTAATCCCATAGGCATGAGCTAAGACGACATTCGCGGTTTTACGCGCTACACCTGCTAGTTTCAGTAATGATTCCATCGTGTTGGGGACAAGCCCATCAAAATCGCGGACGATCATTTCACAGGCTGCTCTAATATTTTTAGATTTATTGCGATAAAAACCTGTCGAATGCACTAGCTCCATTAATTCATCGAGATCAGCATTAGCCAAAGCGATCGCATCGGGAAATCTGGCAAATAATTTAGGCGTAACCATATTCACGCGCTCATCGGTACATTGAGCCGAGAGAATCACCGCCACCAAAAGCTGCACAGGCGTTTCATAATCAAGGGAACAGGTTGCATCTGGATACAGCCGTTTAAGTCGAATCAGAATTTCGTTTGCTCGAATTTTTTTGGATGAACGTTTGGTAATAATTCCCATGATTTCCCAGATACACCGATGTTCTGTAGTTTAGCAATCTGCTGTATCTGCTTCTAAATTAATTTCTTCGGCGTAATCACTGTCAGAATTCACCGACCAAAGATCGTGCTTTACAGAGCCAAGAATATTTTCAGCCGCATAAATTCCCATCAGTAAACTGTGATCTTGGTTGTTGTATTTGAATGCTCCGTAACGTCCGATTAGTTGGAGATTAGAAAATTTAGATAAATAGCTTTGGATTGTAGCGATCGCTTCTCGATAATTACCTGTATACACTGGATAACTTCGGGATAAACGAATAACAAATCCATCAATTACTATTTCATTATTAATTAGTTTAATTTGACGTAATTCATCTGTAGCAAGTGCGATTAAATTAGCTTCTGATTCTTGCCATATTGATTCATCAGGATTACACCAATATTCACAACATAAAGGCGTATTTGCTCTTGATGAATTTGGCAGCATTTCTGGCGACCAATTAGCAAAATTAGTAACTCTGCCTAAACGCACTTTTGCGTCATTAATATACAACCAATTATCTGGAAATAGTGATTCTCCAGCAACAATCAAATACACCAAAACTGTATTACGAAATTGTAAAGACTTAGCCGCCGTAATTACTTCCACTGGTGGTGATGGCTGCATTTGCTGTACTAACAGATTTAAAGGAATCGATGAAATTACATACTCGCAATCAACTATGGACTCCAATCCCGTATGGCGATCGCGCAAACCAATATTAGTTATGGCAACCCCATTATGGTGGCAACTGATCACTTCAGTATTGAGCAGAACTGACTGCCCCTGTTCATGAAGGCGATCGCAAATGAGATCGTACAATTGCCCTGAACCCAAACGTGGAAATTGAAATTGATCGATTAAAGACTTGACTTTGTCATTATTCCCCAACATAGCATTGCGAATCGCCTTACTCAGTGATAGTCCTTTAATACGCTGGGCTGCCCATTCTGCTTCAATTTCAGTACAGGGAATACCCCAAAGCTTTTCGGTATATCCTTCAAAAAAGATCTTAAATAAGCGTTGTCCAAATTTAGCCGTAATCCATTCGGCAAAGTTTTTAGGATTGGTTTTCGGTAAAAAAAGACTTGTCAAACGACTTAGTAAATAAGAGTAAAGAATATTGATTGTTTCTTGAAGCCCTAAGGCAAATAGAACTTCTTTAGCTTGGATGGGATAACTAAAGTATTTCCCTCCATAAAATATTCTCGTTAGCCGTTTGACTGTAACTTGTTCATTCCCCAATACTTCATTCCAAAGACGGATTACTGGTGACAGTTTTGTGAAAAAACGATGTGGTCCATAGTCAAGAATAAAGCCATGAAAATACACACTCTTCGCCAATCCTCCCACTTTAGATTCTCGCTCGACAACCGTTACCACTTGATCTTGCTTGGCTAATGTATAAGCCGCCGCCAACCCTGCGGGTCCCGCCCCAAGAATAAAAGTAGAAGCTATCTTGGCTGTCATAGGCTTGGCTGTCATAGGGCTTATTTAAAGTTTATTTTTGTTAACATTTGCGAGATATTACCAGCCTAATTTAACTGACCAATAGACTCCCCAGATATTTACCAACACCGACAAAACAATCAATATCCATGCCAAAATTTTCGGCATTCGTTGCAAACCACTGGCGATCGCGATAAACAAAAATGGTAAATAATCCAAGGCATAGCGATAACCAAACTGCACCCAACCCGTTGCTGTATAGATCATCGCTGGCAAGGAAATCGCAAAAGCAGCTAACCCAGACAAAATCACGAAAACATCAAACCAGTTAGCCGCGAATAAAGCAAAAAATGCAGGCGTAGTTAACCAGATATTCATGCCTTCAGGATTGGGACGCACGAAGGGAAATTCGGGCAGAAAATCGGGCATTCCTGTAAAAATCAGCTTTAGATGTTTAGGAATATAAGATGTATTGAATAATCCATACTTCTCGATCGCAGGTGCTTGGACTGAGGAGTAATAGTTTTGTAGCATATAGCCCGACTCCATCGGCTCACCAAATCTTGCCCAATTAAACCAAGATTGAAATAAAAATGGCGGTGCAAACCCCAGCCCAAAACTCAGCCCTTTTTGAAACCAACGTTCTGGTCGCTCCCATAACAGCCAACCGAGGAAAAATGACGAACCCAAAATCGTGGCCTGTCGGGATAGAAAGGCAAGCCCCATATAAAACCCAATCAGGGCAAATCGTCGTTGTCCAAAAAATTCCACCAGTGCTAATAACATGCCAAACTCAGCGACAACATGGGCATAAAACCAAATTGTGCCGATAATACTCGCATTATAATGGACTGTCCCGAAACCATACAAAATCGCTAATCCAACCCTGAAAGCCCCCTGAATTGACATCCTACCCAGTAATGTCCAAACTAAAAAAACATCTACAGCCCCAAACAGCATACATACTCGAATTTGTTGTGTAGCAACCCCAAAAATTGCCACAAAGGGCATGAGTAGAATTGACGGTAAAGGTGGATTAGGTAGATAAACTTTATCTTTCCAATGGATTATATCCACATAGTATTCTGGGAAATTCCACAGATCGAGTCTTCCTTGCAAAAAGCCCCAAGCCTGATAAACAAAATGTTTATACCAATCGGGATGATCAATATGCGATAGGAAATAAATACCAAAGGGTACAAAAAACCATAAAACAACCGCTAGACAAAATTGCTTTATATTTTGCTTTATATTCTGTTTTATGTCTTGTATGGAAGCAGGCGAGGTCATAGTCATAGAGAGTAATTCGCTGTAGCTACATTTTAAGGATGGTATATGAGGATGCTATATAAGGATACTTCCCACCTCAAGGAATTGCTTTACAAAACTTATCGTGACTTTTGGCTTGAAATACCTGTAGATGCGGCATTTTCTGGTGAGATAGAGTTAGATATTTAAGTTGGAAAACCCTATACTGGGTAGTTATTATTTCGACTTTTTACATACCCTTTAAAGATCCCAAGGCAGACACATGAGCGTAACAGCGTCAAGTGGTGCAGTAAATGCCCGCCCCAGTCTATATCAGACCGCTTTAACTTCCACAATTTCTCAGATAGAGCAACAAGATCGCTTTGCGACTCGTAGCGAATTAGATGATTTATCAATATATTTTCAGTCTGGACTAAAGCGCCTCGAAATTGCCGAGATTTTGACCAAAAACTCTGACAATATCGTTTCCAAAGCTGCCAGTCGTATTTTTACAGGTGGCGCACCGATGGCGTTTTTGGAAAAGCCCAAAAATACTGAGGTGCTTGAGATCGATCGCGCTGGTCGTGTTGTTGATGTCAAGGTCGGCATGGAACTTGGCACAACTACTTATACCGAGGCAAGTGAAGGCGGATTTTTAGGAACAATCAAGAATTTCTTCAGTAATGTTGGTGTTACTGGGGTTATTGATACTCCTCCTGCTAGCTTCCGCCCCATCAATATTTCTCGTTATGGCGCAGACCGTATGAAGAAGTCATTGCGTGACTTGTCATGGTTCTTGCGCTATGCCACCTATGCGATCGTTGCTGGCGATCCGAATATCTTGGCTCAGAACGTGCGTGGTTTGCGTGAAATCATCGAAGCAGCTTGCTCAACCGATGCCACCATCGTTGCGTTGCAAACGATGAAGCAAGCCGCAGCAGGTTATTTCCTCAATGATTCCACGGCGATCGAAATCATCAAGCAATATATGGATGTGGCGATCGCTGAGTTTAAAGCCGCGACTCCTTCTCCTAAAGTCCGTCAGCGCAACTCTCCCGACTTGCAAGGTTTGGCATTGCCTCAGATTTACTACAACACGGCTGAGCGTCGTCAAAAGTTTGTCATGAAGGCTGCCATGACTGGTGCTGAAAAGAATAGCGTGGTTAAGGCGGCTTACCGTCAGATTTTTGAGCGCGATATTGCCCGTGCTTATAGCCAAGGCATTTCTGACCTTGACTCTAAGGTAAAGAATGGTGAAATCTCGGTGCGTGAATTTGTACGCCGACTAGGTTTGTCACCTTTGTATCGCGATCAATTCTTTTTGCCTTTCATTAATTCCCGTGCAGTTGAGTTAGCCTTCAAGCATTTCCTTGGACGCTCTCCTGAAAGCCGTGAAGAAGTTGCCGCATACTTTGCGATCGTTTCTAAAGGTGGTTTGTCAGCCCTAATCAATGCGCTAGTTAACTCCAGAGAGTACAGCGACTACTTCGGCGAAGAAACCGTTCCTTACCAACGTGGTTTCGGACAAGAAGCCCAAACCGCTCGTAACTGGGGCGCACAGTTTGACCTGTTCAACTATTCGGCTCCTTTCCGCAAGGTTCCCCAATTTATTACCTTGTTTGCGGCTTACGAGCAACCATTACCCGATCAGCATGTTTACGGTGCTGGTAATGATCCCCTCGAAATCCAATTTGGCGCGATCTTCCCTAAAGAAACTCGTAATCCTAGTGCATCTCCTGCGCCTTTCGGCAAGGATACCCGCCGCATCTTGATTCGCAATGGTGCTGGTATCACTAACCAACTCGGTAATCCATCGGCAACTGGCTCGATCGATCCGATGAGTCCCAAGGTATTCAAGCTCGATCAAACCCAACGTGATAGCGTCAAGATTACTAAGGGTGCTAAAACCAGCATGGTCAAAGGTCAGAGTGTTAATAACTCTGAATCCTCAAGTCAAGCTGTAATCCGCGCAATTTACTTGCAAATCACTGGCTATATTCCTTTCGCGGGTCAGCGCCTCACGGCTGCGGAAAGCAAGTTGGAAAATGGTCAAATTTCGGTACGCGAATTTGTACGGATCTTGGCTAAGTCGCCTTTATTCCGCGATCGCTATTGGACGAAGCTTTATGTCTGTAAGGCGATCGAATATACCCACCGCCGTCTCTTGGGTCGTCCTACCTATGGTCGTCCTGAGATGAATGCTTACTTTGATCTCGCATCAAAGAAAGGCTTCTATGCTGTCGTTGACGCAATCCTTGAAACCAAGGAATATGAGCAAGCCTTTGGTGAAGATACCGTTCCTTACGAGCGCTATCTCACTCCCGCAGGTGTATCGCTTCGCAACAATCGCAACAGTACCTTGGGTGAAGAAAAAGGCACTAAGGTTGTAGTTGAACCTACACCGATGTTCATCGAACTTGGTCACGTCAGCGAAGAGCGCTCATCTGTATCAATTCGCGATCGCATCAACCAAGGTGTGGACAAGAAGCGAGAACAACGCAAGATCTTCAAGCTCACAACTACTGATCCTGTAGAAACAGGCGCATTGGTGCGGGCTGCTTTCCGTCAAGTGTTCGAGCGCGACATGGATGCCTATGTTGCTGACTCACAGTTCAGCCAATATACTTCCAAGTTGCTCAACGAAGAAACCACAGTCAAGGAATTCATCTTGGCGATTGGTACATCCGACCTCTATATCAAGGAATTCTACGCGCCATTCCCCAACACCAAAGTAATCGAATTGGGTACAAAGCATTTCTTAGGACGTGCGCCCCTCGATCAAGCTGAAATCCGTAAATACAACGTGATTTTGGCAACTAGTGGTATTAAGGCTATGGTCACGGAAATGGTTAACAGCCGTGAGTACCTTGATGCTTTTGGTGAAGATGTTGTGCCTTACAACCGCTATGAGACTTTCCCTGCGGCTAACTACCCCAATACTCAAGTGCTATACGATCGATTGACTAAACAGGACAAGTCAATCGTTGTACCGAGCTTTGCAACTGTTAAATCGAAAATCCCCACTGCGGTTTAGAGATTAGCTTCTAGAAACCATTTCAGAGTTGTCTAGATCCCCCCCAGCCCCCCTTACGAAAGGGGGGAGAACCAATTAAATTTTCTTCTTCCCCCTTTTTAAGGGGGATTGAGGGGGATCTCTTAGAGTCTCTGACTGTAGAAAGTAATTCTTAAATAGTTCCTTAGCTTAGAAATGGAGAAACGGCTGTGCCGTTTCTCTTTTTTTGTGGGTATAGGTTTAGTGTAAAATCGCTTTTAGTTTAAATTTACTAACTTTGTGACAGAAACTTCTGATTGGAGTGATCTCGAAACTCAACTCCAAGAAACTAAAGATCTATTGGGTGAAATTGAGCAGCGTTTTCATCAAGTTCGGCGCGATTCACTAGAGCAGATCGATTTGCAACAACAGAAACAGAATCTGCAAATGCAAATTCAAGATATTTCGAGCGATCGCCCCCACCAGAAAAATAATTCTCAAAATAATTCTAAGATTCGGCGTAAACCCAAACCTAACATCGGCGAACCCATTTCCCATAAAGATGAACTTCATAGGCAACTTCAAGAAATAAGCGATCGCCTCGAACAACTGGAAGCGGATTTAGAAAGCCGTCTACTGTCATGGAGTAGTCTACGCGAACCGTTTTGGCAGATTGTGCGTTTCGGTGGTATCGGTGTAATTATTGGCGTGATTTTAAAAAGTTGTGCAGGTTAATAGTCAGTTAAGCAAACTGTTAAGAAAGCCTCAACGACACTCTCAACCTTCTCGGCTTATCTCCTAAATTTAAAACGATCTATTTCGCTATTCGCTTGGCATGCCGCAGCATCGAGAACGACATTCAACATATTTGACAATATATCTCCACTCTGTGGCTGTGTCTGAGGGCAGTTACTATTCGCAGGAGCATTAGTTGCTTGGGGAGGACTATTTTCTTGAGTAGGAGGTGCAGGTTGTGTCACGACTTGGGGCGTAGGTTGTGTCACGACTTGGGGCGTAGGTTGGTTATTCGGCTCTGGGGACTGATTGTTTAAATCGATATCTCCTTGAAACCTGTTTACATTATTACTAGGACGGCGCTTTCTCCCAGAAAAATTAGTTTGAGTATCACTAGATTTTGCGATCGCTGGTTTTTTCCCATTGTTTCGACTTACGCTATTAGCTCCCTGATTACGTTTGCGATCAGAATTATTGGCTGAATTATCATTGCCCCTACGCTTACTAGAATTATTCGCCCCAGAAGGTTTTCCCTGATTGATGCCAGAACCGCTACGATTAGTCTTTTTTTGACCCCTGCCAGAATTTTTTTTGCAATTTTCGGTAGATTTTCCTACGCATTTTTTAGAAGACCGACTGACTCCACTTCCACTATCAATATCCAATGATTCGCTAAACGCTGGACTAGAAAAAGAAGCGCAAGAGAGGAAAAAGACGACGCTGATCAAAGATTGCCAATAACACTTAGCCATAATTTTACCTCAATCTAATTTTGGTTATTTCCCTAGTTGTGCTTAGAATTCTTAAACTGAGTACATGCTCACTTTGAATAATAGAAAACAATTTTGGGAACAGATCGAATCGTGGGAAGAGATCGCAAATTATATTTCACTGCGGTGAATCACTTTGTAAAACAAAATTGCTTCACTATTCAGCAAAATCTACTTTTGCAAATATAATTTTACATAATTTTGCAAAAAATATCTTCTTTTTAACAGTTTAATCTAAGTCAATCAATTTTGTCAACTTACTAAAAAAATTTCCTTGAGTTTTGAACCTTTTAACTTTAAAGCTGGTCAAAACCCTCGTACAGATTAATTTAATCCTTCTCACACACCTAATCCAAAAGGGGAAAACCTCATGTTTCGTAATATCAAAAAAGCTTTGGCGATCGCTTGTGTAACCGTAGCAGTGGGAGTAGTCACAATCCCCAATCTAGTCGCAGCCCAAAACTTAGCCCCAGAGACAACATCTCGTGTTGAAAAAAATAAGCGCGGCGATGGTTGGAAGAAGCTGAACTTGACTGATGCTCAAAAGGCGCAAATGAAGACCATTCACGAAAATGCTAAAACCCAACGTCAAAATGTATTCACTCCCGAACAACGCGCCAAACTCGAACAGGCTCGTCAGTCTGGCGATCGCAAGGGTATATGGAAGACTCTAAACTTGACTGATGCTCAAAAGCAACAGATGAAAGCGATCGGGCAAACCACAAAAGATCAGATGAAGGCTGTTTTGACTCCTGAGCAGCAACAACAACTTGCCCAAATGAAACAAGAGCGTCAATCTAATCGCCCTAAACGCGGCAGCAAATAAAAATGTAGGGGTAATTCATGAATTACCCCTACATTTTTATTTGTAGAAATCTTGATAAGAGAAGGAGCGCGTTGCGTTCCTTCTTTTGTTTGCATTTACTCTGCTTGGGGAATTTCTTTCCATAACGTGCAAGTTTCACGCATACTGGAAAAGGTTCCATTCCCCAAGATCAAATGATCTAAGAGAGGAATACTCAACATTCTTGCGGATTCTAGTAATTGACGAGTGAGAGTGATATCTTCTGGACTCGGATTAGTAAATCCCGATGGGTGATTGTGCGCCACAATAAAACGAACCGCACCACTTTTGACCACTTCACGAAAAATATCACGCGGATGGGCGATCGTTTCTGTCGCTGTACCGATGGTGATAATGCGCTGAGCAAAAATCCGATTTTTATTGTCTAGCATCACTACAGCCATACGTTCTTGTTGTTGCCACATCAAATCTTGACTGAGAGCCGCCGCCGCGATCGAGGGATCAGTAACTTCGGTCAGATCAGGCGGTTTGGCATAGAGCGCCCTCTTCCCTAACTCGATCGCCGCTAAAATTGCCGTAGCCTTAGCAGGTCCCACACCCTCAATTTGCATTAGTTGTTCAGGGGATACGTTTTGCAAAGCAGCCACAGGATCACTGGTGCGGTCTTTCCCAATAGTCTGTAAAATCAACTGTCCCAATCCCACCGCCGAGAGTTTTCCCGGTCCCTGTCCTGTACCTAATAGAATGGCGATTAATTCGGCATTGGACAAGCTGCGAACTCCTTGACTGAGTAATCTTTCGCGAGGGCGATCGCTTTCCGCCATGTCCGCAATTCGTAGAGAGTAAGTCATCTAAGTTTGCTTCTCCGTTACTACTCCTTCAAAATTCTCATGCTGATGTCCAGCCAATGCGATCGCGTCACCATCGCCGAAGTAGAAATATAATCCACACCGATTTCGGCGATCGCGCCAATTGTGGTGAGCTTAATATTTCCCGAAGCTTCAATTTTAGTATGGGGGCTATGTTCTCGAATTAAGGTGATCGCCTCACGCATCATTGCTAGTGGCATATTGTCCAACATAATCACATCAAGATTTAGCTGTATTGCTTCTTTTACTTGGGTGATCGATTCGGTTTCTACTTCAATTAAGGTGGTAAAGGGAATATTACCGCGAACTCTATTTACCGCTTCGGTAATCCCACCCGCCGCCGCGATGTGATTATCTTTGAGCATCACCGCATCATCTAAACCATAACGATGATTGATCGCGCCACCGATAAATGTGGCATATTTTTCCAGTAGACGCATTCCTGGGATCGTTTTACGAGTATCGACTAGACGCGCTTGCGTAGATTTTTGTGAAGCGGCGATCGCGGCGACATATTCTGCCGTAGTACTAGCTATTCCCGACAAACGCATGACTAAATTTAAGGCAACTCTCTCTCCCATCAGCAATGTGGCAAGACTGCCATTTATTTCAGCAATCAGTTCGCCAGATTTTACGCGCTTACCATCCTGTGCGATCGCCTCAAAATTTACATCAGCATCAAGTAATTGAAACACCCTCGCAGCGATCGGCAATCCTGCAATTACGCCATCAGCCTTGGCAATCCACAGCGCTTTACCGAGGGGAGCCTGACCATTAGGAAATAAACCACTGGTACTGTGATCGCCGCGACCAATATCTTCACGCAACCAGTTTTCGAGAGTCGGATCGATGACAATAAAAGGAGGAAGCATAGTAATAGAGCCTTATGAACTAAATCGAAGCATTATTTTCCGCATTTTCATAGGCGGCAATAATATTGTGGACTAGGGGATGACGCACCACATCTGACTTGTCAAATAGATTAAAGGAAACTCCCTGCACACCCTGTAGGATGTTCATCGCAATGATCAAACCAGATTTTTGATGGCGAGGTAAATCGATTTGGGTGATGTCACCTGTAACCACCATCCGTGATTTAAAACCCAGACGAGTCAAGACCATCTTCATCTGCGCTGCCGTTGTGTTTTGCGCCTCATCGACAATGATAAAGGAATTGCTAAGCGTGCGTCCGCGCATATAGGCTAGGGGCGCAACTTCGATAATGCCGCGTTCCATTAATTGCGGTACTTTTTCCGCACCAATCATCTCATTCATCGCATCATAGAGCGGACGTAAATAGGGATCAATTTTTTGCTGCAAGTCCCCAGGCAGAAACCCCAAACTTTCACCGGCCTCCACCGCAGGACGGGTGAGAATAATCCGTTCAAATTTGCCGCTCTGCAACGCACTCACCGCCGCTACCGCCGCTAGATAAGTCTTACCCGTACCTGCGGGACCAACCCCAAAGATTAAGTCGTGATTTTCCATCGCCATCACATATTGCTGCTGACGGTATGTACGCGGCTGAATCGCATCCCCACGACGATTACGCGAAATGGTGGCCCGATCGCGCCAAGCTGTAGATCGATCATCGGCGATCGCTTGACGTGCTGCATGAATATCTACTGCGGCGATCGCCTTTTCCTGAGACCACATGGATTTCAGCGCGTTAATCAATTTCTCGACCGATGCAATTTGTTCGGTCGTACCATCAATCAATAAATCTTGTCCCCGCATCACCAACCGCACACCTGTTATTTCAGCAATTGTTTTCAGGTTTTCTTCGCGATTTCCTGCCAAACACATGGCACTCATCGGGGTTGGCAAGCTAAAAATGAACGGTTCATTGAGGGGAGTTCCCATTAAATACCCATTAAATTAGTGTTTCTAATATCTCTAGCTAAATGTTTACCAGATTTTAGGCTTAAAGTCACGGCTAAGTAAACCGATCTATTTCAATCGCTGAGCCATCGAAAAACAGTTGCTACGGTTAATTGCAGATCGCTAGCGAAATTTGGGACGGGTAAAATTTGTTCAGAGCGATCGCATATTTGCAAAGCCTGATTAGCTCGATAGATAAAAATCACTTCTTCTTCAGGATCAAGTAGCCAAGCCATCTCCGTACCATGCTCAAGGGCAAATAATATTTTTTTAACTACCTTGGTTTGACTTTGATCAGGAGACAAAATTTCAATTAGCCAGTCTGGGGGAATATTAAAAATATTTGCAATTTTGCCATCGCGATCGCGCACAATCCGATCCCATCGAAAAACTGATATGTCTGGCACTATTGACATGCCGCCAAATGTACACCGCAACTCTGAGAAAGCCCTAGCAATGTGTTTGGACTTTAAAGTTACATTGATCGCAGCAGCAAACTCTGTCTGAATAGCGCTATGTTTTCCTTTGGGCATAGGTTTCTGAATAATCTCATTATCAAAATATTCGCTCTCTGGCTCTGTCTCAGGGAGTGATAGAAAATTTTCTAGCGAGAAAGGCTTAACGGCGGCTTGTACCATGTTTTTCGTTATTGCTATACATAAAATTTAGTAAGCAAATCATCCTGCTGTTTACTAAGTTTAGATCTTTATAGATCATTAGTTTGGATCTTTACACTACAGACCGCCGACAAGTCGCATTTAAAAATATAATAACTGCGTGTCCTTCTGTCATATAACGTCTCATGAGTGAAAATTCAGAAAAAGATATTCCCGTAAATATCTATCGCCCCGCTAGTCCCTTTACCGCAAAATGCATCTCCAATGAGGTACTGGTTAGACCAGGTGCTGTTGGCGATACCCGTCACGTCAAATTTGATATTTCGGGCGGTACACTTCGCTATTTAGAAGGTCAAAGTATTGGTGTCGTTCCCCCTGGTGAAGACAAAAATGGCAAGCCGAATAAACTTCGCCTTTATTCGATCGCTTCTACTCGCCTCGGTGACGATCTTGATGGTAAAACTCTATCGCTGAGCGTAAAGCGCCTAGAGTATCAAAACGAAGCTGGCGAAACGATCAAAGGAGTATGTTCTAACTTCTTGACCGACCTCAAGCCTGGTGATGATGTTAAGTTGACTGGTCCCGTTGGCAAAGAAATGTTATTGCCTGATGATCCCAATGCCACGATCATCATGATTGCCACAGGTACTGGTATTGCTCCTTTCCGCGCTTTTCTATGGCGGATGTTTAAAGAAAAGCATGAAGACTACAAATTCAATGGTTTAGCTTGGCTGTTCTTTGGTGTCCCCACTGATACCACCGTACTTTACAAGCCTGATCTTGAATGGTTGGCATACAAACATAAGCGTAATTTTCGTTACGATGTTGCCATCAGCCGCGAGCAGAAAAATGCTCAGGGTGAAAAGATGTACATCCAAAACCGTATGGCTGAATATGCTGACGAGTTGTGGGAAGTTTTGCAGAAGCCTTCTACACATACTTATATGTGCGGACTGCGCGGCATGGAAGATGGCATTTCTGAGTTCATGACCAAAACGGCTGCAAAGAGTGATGTAGTTTGGAAAGACTTCGAGAAGCAAATGAAAAAAGACGGTCGTTGGCACGTTGAAACTTACTAAATAACCAGAGTGTGTGTCTCCTGCATAGCGGGCGACACACATTGAAAATATATTGCAGGTGGTCGATAACGTGGAATTACTCTGGCTGCTGGTCGGAATTATGATTGGCGCGATCGCTACCAGTGCTTGCTGGATTAGTTGGAATTACGCAAAGAAAAAAAAAGAACGCAAATTTCGGAAGCGATCCCGACAGGTGATTAGATCCAAGTCGATCTCTAGTCTCAAATCTTGGGCGCAAAATCTGCAAAACAATATTCGCAACAATCAATATGGCAATCCCCTCAAGCCATCTGATCCCCCAAAAACGATAACCGAGGTGACTGAACGGCGGTTGTGGGAAACAATTGTCGAAGTTGCTCCTATTGGCTATATTCAAGTTGATCAAGACAATCGATTAGCTGTTTGTAATCAAAGAGCCGCCACAATGATGTGTATTGTCAATCATCATCAAGGGCTAATCCGCAAACCATTTTTACTACAATTAATTCGTTCTTATGAACTGGATAACCTAGTCGAGCAGACGCGCTCGCGCAGCGCGGGATCACAAATTGATTGGGTGTTTCATCCCGCCATTCCCGATCCCGTTAATCCAGTGCCACAGGTTGGTCGCCCAATCCGCGCCCATAGCATTTATCTAGAACATGGACAGATTGGGATTTTTTTGGAAGATCGTCAGGAAGCGACGGCGATCGCCCAACAGCGCGATCGTTGGACATCAGATGTCGCCCATGAGCTAAAAACACCGCTAACCTCAATTCGCCTAGTTGCCGAAACCATCGAACCAAGGGTTGATCCCTCAGCAAAAATTTGGGTAGAGCGGCTGCTGGGAGAAACCGCCCGAATCACCAATTTAGTACAAGATTTACTGGAACTGGGGCAGATGGATGTCGGGCTTGAACCGACTTTAAATCTCACGGAAGTTAATGTGGCGGAGGTAGTGCGATCGGTGTGGAAAACCCTAGAACCGATCGCTAATCGGAAGAAAGTTACGCTTAAATATATCGGTGACGAACAATTAACTGTCCAACTTGATGAATCGCGCATTTATCGACTGTTGCTAAATTTACTAGACAACAGCATTAAGCATAGTCCTTCTCTCCAATGCATTACAATCGTTGCTAATGTCGTAGACAATGGCACAGCTAATGGGGACGACACAAACTTGGTGATTGAAACAATTGACGCGGGTGATGGCTTTCCCGAAGAATCTCTGCCCCATATTTTCGAGCGTTTTTATCGTGTTGATGCCTCACGCACTAGATCGGGACTAGAACGTGGTGGCAGTGGGTTAGGACTAGCGATCGCTCATCAAATTGTCCAACTACACAAGGGTGCGATCGCCGCAAAGAATCATCCTGAGACTGGTGGAGCTTGGATTACCATCACGCTACCATATCAAAAGTGATAGCCAAATTTCACAGGCAAATTTCACAGCCAAATTTCACAGTCAAATTTCATGAGTGCAGACAAATTTCTTAAAGAATATGCTTCGGGACGGCGTGACTTTGCTAGCTTAAACCTTCCTAACGTCAATCTATTTGGGAGTGATTTGATCGGTGCAAACTTAACTAAAGCTGATCTCAGACGGACAAATTTAGTCTTAGCCTATTTAAATAAAGTTACGTTTAATCAAGCCAACCTATCTGGGGCAAAGCTGGGCGGAGCGACATTGAATCAAGCAATTATGATGAATGTCAACCTGACCGAGGCTGATTTGCATGGGGCGATGTTGCAAAGAGTAAACCTGTTTGGGGCAAATCTTTCTTTGGCTAATCTGATGGATGCCAATCTCAGTGAAGCCGATATGCGTAGCGTTAATCTGCGTGGGGCAAATTTGCGTTGTGCGATTTTAAATGCAGCCCTCATGCGCGAGGAACGCGGCTATCCTGCCTCCAATCTCAGTGGCGCAAATTTACGCAAAGCGGACTTGCGTGGGGCAAATCTCAGTGGTGCGGATCTCAGTGGCGTTGATCTTTCGGGAGCAAATCTCAGTGAAGCAACGCTCTCAAGGGTAAATTTACATGGTGCTAATTTAAGTAATGCGATCGCGATCGGCACAATTTTCACAGAGGCAAATCTCGGTAATGTCAACTTGACTGAAGCAAATTTAAAAAATGCCAACTTTATCAAAGCCGATCTCAGTGGGGCAAATCTGCATGTCGTCAATTTATTTGGAGCCAATTTAACCAAGGCAAATTTGAGTATAGCTAATTTGAGTCATTCTGTTTTGATTCAAGCTGTGCTTACAGGCAGTGATTTGTCGCGAGCTGTGCTGGATAGCGCTAATCTTAGTCAAGCTAGTTTTGTTGATGCTTACTTAGTCAAAGCAAATCTCAACGGAGCCGATCTCAGTGATGCAGTTTTAACCAGAGCCGAGTTAAGCGGAGCTAGCACCATTGGTACAATATTCACGGGAGCCACCATGCCCGATGGTAAAACATATTCCTGAAGAAAATTCCTGAATAATATTCCTGAGATCCTTGACGCAGATAGCCTCAATCAACCAAGATGACTACTGACAAGATGACTACCGAGCAGTACATTGCGCGTTGATATTCATTAAAAAATGTTGAAAATGCTCGCTTAGCAAGCCTTTTCAACCCCTATGTAGTCTCAATAAGCTGTAACAAAAAAAGACTATGGAAGATTTGAGTCTTCTCGAAGAAGTGATCGATAGTTTGGAGCAAGATACCAATGTCCTGCGGATCAAACGGCTCATCCTCTTTACCTGTCATGATATTTGGTCAAATGATGTCAACGAAGTCAAAACGTTGCACATACGTCAGCTTGTCCGTGAATTGATGATCATGTTTCCCGATCTCAATATATTGAAGCAAAAGTTAAACAGCCAAGTTAGGCAACTAAGTAAACAATCAGATTATGTGCTGGCTGCGGATAATATTGTCGATTGTATTGGATTTCTTTATGGTCTGCGAGATGAGGGAAAACTGCCTAACAGTTTCTTGCAGCCAGAAAAATACCCTACTACCATCCTTCAAAAAAGCACTCAATCTGCCGAGCCTAAGGGTAACGATTCGGAAAATCGTGATCATGACACAATTCCCCATCGGCATAATCTGAAATATCTTACTAATTTATTTGACTTACGCGCTAATATTTCTCGCAATGTTAGTTCTCTTCACGCGAAAATTTTATTGTTTTCCAGCCTAAATTATCGTTTTAGTCCCCAAGAGCGTGACTGGTCGGCTCTCTATACCTACGATCTCGATGACTTAGTACAGCTAATATTTCAACGCTATGAGACTTTTGAAGCCCTAGAACAACAGCTATATCAAGTGAGCTTGACCCTGGATCAACCTGAAGATGCCAAACGTGCTGCATCGGTAATTTTGCAAGCTTTAAAGCCTTTTTATTAAAACTGGCAAGGGGCTTAAGCCCCTTGTTCTAATGAATGAACAGAGTTTTTGGTTTGCTCAACAATTGCGGTAAGCTTCTTAAAGCACTAATTTTTATAGAAACGCAATGGTAGCTACCTCTTCTCGTCAGCCGAAAATTATTGTTCTTGATGATGATCCAACAGGTTCGCAGACTGTGCATAGCTGCCTATTGCTTACGAAATGGGATGTCGAGACTTTGCGGATCGGACTTGTCGATGCTTCGCCGATCATGTTTGTGCTGACCAATACCCGATCGCTTACGCCCGAAGATGCCACCGCAGTAACTCGCGAAGTGTGTCGCAATCTCAAACCTGCGATCGCTGCTGAAGGTATTCAAGACTTTATGATCGTTAGTCGCTCTGACTCGACTTTGCGTGGACATTACCCCATTGAGACTGATGCGATCGCTGAAGAGTTAGGTGATTTTGACGCGCATTTCCTTGTACCTGCTTTTTTTGAAGGGGGACGCTTTACCAAAGCGAGTGTGCATTATTTGATGGTTAATGGTGTGTCAACGCCCGTGCATGAAACTGAATTTGCCAAGGATTCGGTATTTGGCTTTAGCCATAGCTACTTGCCTGATTATGTAGAAGAAAAAACTAAGGGGCGCATTCCTGCGGCGAAGGTAGAGCGTTTTTTATTGGGCGATATTCGTTCAGGGCTACGTCAACGATTATCGCGGTTACATGACAATCAATGTGGTGTGGTTGATGCGGAAAATCAAGCCGACCTTAATCAATTTGCTGCCGATATTTTAGCGATCGCCGCCACAGGAAAACGCTTCTTATTTCGGAGTGGTGCGAGTTTATTAACCGCCCTTGCCAAATTGCCGTCCCAGCCAATTCCTGCGGAAGAAATGTCGAAATATATGCGATCGCACAAGGCGGGAGTGGCGATCGTTGGCTCCCATGTCAAAAAAACGACTGAGCAGTTAGAGAATTTGCTCAAAGATCCCAATACAGTTCCCGTAGAAATTGATGTTTCGCGTTTATTAACAGATACAGCCTCTCAATCTGAAATTCTCAAGCTGGAAGCTTTAGCTCAAATTGAACAAGCCCATGCGATCGGCAAAACATCGGTGGTGTTTACTAGTCGTAAAGAATTAGAATTTGCCGATATCTCCACTCGCCTCGCCTTTGGTCAATCGGTTTCCGCATTATTAATGGCGATCGTGCAGGAATTACCCACTGATATTGGCTTTTTGATTAGCAAGGGTGGCATTACTTCCAATGACGTTGTGAGTACAGGGCTGAATCTTCCCACGGCTAGACTGTTAGGACAAATTTTAGCTGGTTGTTCCGTAGTGCGGACTCCTGCCGATCATCCCCGTTTCCCTGATTTACCCGTGGTTTTATTCCCTGGGAATGTTGGTGATGCCAATGCTCTGGCTACTGTTTATACAAGACTGGCGCAAGGTATCGAAATTTGATGTAGCTTCCCATTAGCGGAAAGATTCTAACGTAGGGGCAATTCATGAATTGTCCCTACATTTGGTTATTCTGCGTAATTCCTATCTATAATCAGTTTCTATCCTTCTCTGAAAATGTCTTCAATAGATTTTATAGGTAAATAGAGCTTCATCGAATCTTGATTGAATTTTTGAAAACCATACTTTAGATAGAAACTTACAGCGTTCTCATCTAAAGCTTCAGCAATGACTGCTAAAGATGCGATTTGTTGGGAAACTGCGATCGCTTTTTTGAGAGCATCAAATAACATAATCTCTCCAAATCTCTTGTCCTTGTGTTGATTATCAATGGCAAGACGACCTAATAGAGTTGCTGGTAATTGGGGATAGCGTGGCAGTTTCTTGACAAAGGATTGCTCTAAATTTTCAATCTCAACTGTATAAGCAGAAAGTGTGTAATAGCCTAAAATATTGAACTTAGAATCAGAATCATCAATTAATACAAATACAGTCGATACTTTTCGCTTGACATCTTGAGATGCTTGCTTGCGAATGTAATTATCTAGGCTGACTTGTCCGCAACAAAAATCTGTACGACAGTGCTTAGCGCTATCAAATAATTCAATGTGAATAACCATTAATTTGAAATTAATTGCTTATGTCTTAAAGCTGCTTTTTTGAGAGCCTCATTCGGTGATGGCGGATTGAGCAGAGCATCAACAAAAGCTTGGCTGTCCTCAAGATTGAGCTTGAGTTTTTGATGTTTCTCAATAACGCGGTAAGCTTCTGCTTGCACACTTGCGACAACAAAATCCGTTAAAGTGCGCCCTTCTAGATCGGCAGCTTTTTGGAGCAGAGATTTAGTTTCGGGGCTGATCCGCGCTTCCAGTCTGGCGATCGCTTTCGGGGGAGTTAGATTAGTCATAAAGTGCTTGAATCTAGGGTTATTATAAATTTATACGGCATTATGCCGTATGTCAATCAAACCTTGAACTAATCTAAAATAGTTTTTGGTATGAACTTTCTGTCTCTATATGGAGGTTTAGGTAATGGCGATCGCATCTGATCAACGTAAAAATCTAGAGATAACTTCGTTAAGCACAAATAACTTATCCATCGAAGAGTTTTTGGCTTTGCCAGAAACTAAGCCTGCTAGTGAATATATTGATGGTCAAATTTATCAGAAACCTATGCCACAGTTTCAGCACAGTACTTTTCAGATAGAAATTGCGAGTGCGATCAATCTGATTGGGAAGCCTCAAAAACTTGCGTTTGCTTTTCCTGAGTTGCGGTGTAATTTTGGAGATATATCGATTGTTCCTGATATTGCGGTAATGCGGTGGGCAAATATCCCTTTCTTACCAAATAAACGAGTTGCAAATCAAGTTCCTGTCGCTCCCGATTGGATTATTGAGATTCTTTCGCCAGAGCAGTCGCCTTTGCGGGTAATGAATAAAATCAGTTCGGCGATTACTAATGGTTCGGAACTTGGTTGGTTGATTTCACCAGCGCAAGATTTTATTATGGTTTATGAAGGCGATCGCTTTCCCGAAAAGATGAGTGGCAAGGGTATTTTGCCTGTTTTGGATGTTTTAAATTGGCAGGTAACAGTGGATGATGTGTTTAATTTGTTGTGTTTGGAATAGTGATACATAGTTTGAATATTACAATTCTGATATTCTACGAATTTCATCTAATGGGCTATCAAAATGATCAATATTTTGCTCTGTCAGTGGTTCATCAGGTATAAACTGCAATTCTATTTTTAGTCTAATTTTGCCAAACCGCCATCCCTGTTGTCGAGTTGTCATCACACGACATTGAATACCTTCTGTCAAAAGTTCCATCGCTTCAGTAGACAAGCTGATTACTTTTGAAATACCATCTATAAACTCACCAAATTCAAATAATCTAGCAATCTTAAATCTCTGCTGAATATCATAAACAGGGCTGTTGTACCCGTCATCTTCTTCACTGAAACAAACAACATCATCTGAATTTAAATTTTCCGCTTTATTAATCATAACAATTGTTTTTTAGTGATATTCAATACTAGCATTACGAATCTCATCTAAAGGTGAGTCTATGTCGCCTGAAAGAATAGTTTTTTCAACCGTAGGTGCATCTTCTATTGCATCAATAGTAAACTGAATCCCAAAAATGAGTGGTTCCCAACTTGAAGTTCCCAATCTTAGAAACTCACATTTCTTTCCATTTGAGAATAAATTAGATTTTGTAAATTCAACAACTGATTTTGCCAAGTGCAATGTAATATTAGAAGCGAAATTACTGTTTGATGCTATGTTGTTTGATGCTATCACGCTAAAAACTTCTCTGATCGGTTTCATTTTACACAGACAATCTTCTTTTAAAGAAATAACATCATTGTCATCCAAAAAGATATTTGGATAGTAGCAACCAGCCTTAAGTTGCTCAGTAATTTCAGACTCATCACTATATAAAAAACCACTCAAGTATATTTTTACCTTCCCTGCTTTCCAATCTCGGCTGCCAAGCTTTAAATATTTAAAGTCATAATAATTTTCTGAATAGATATCTGGGATAGAATCATCAACGTTGGTAAGTCCAAATTTAGAAGCTCCTTGCTGATTTAAATGACCTAATAGTAATTGAGCATAGTTTAACCGTAATACATTCTCCAAAACACTATTAATTTTTCCCACTTTATAAACTACATTATCAAAGACCATTAAATCTTCATCTCGAATGCTAACATCGAACAAAGATATTCTTTTCTCTTCCATATTAATATTTTCCACTCTAAAATAGTTAATCAAATTAGATTTTATAAGATTAAGTTTATATTTGCAAGCATCAATTTTTGTTTCAATCAACAATATTAAATGGTAAGACTATTAGTAACTTCTGCTAGTTTATGAAACTGTATACGACTAGAATTAGGATATAAATTTTATAACCTTATAATCTATTGTAAATACACTGTCTAAAAATTTCTGCTATCATATGTAAATAGACTTTCTGAGGCTTAGTAATGCTAGAAATTCAAAAACAGTATGTACTTGATGAGCAGCAACGCACTCTTGCTGTGCAAATTCCCATAGCAATTTTTAATCAAATCGAAGAAATTTTAGAAAACTTTGGTTTGATCAAACTAATGGAAGAAGTGGAAAACGACGAACTACTTTCTGGCGATGATTCTTACTCATATTATCAATTGTTAAAAAAGCAAAATGTGGGCAGTTGATCAGTGATTTACAATGATTATTAGCCATAACTACTAAATAACAAACAAGCTTTAATATCTTCTTTTGTCAATTCTGGAAAATTGTCTAAAATCTCATCTTGTGACATTCCCACTGCTAACCATCCCAATACATCGTAGACAGTGATCCGCATTCGGCGAATACAAGGTTTTCCGCCACGCTTGTCTGGTTCAATAGTAATAATATTTTGGAAACTCATAGATCTATCTTCCTAGATTAGGAATTATTATATCAAACAATAATTTACTGCTTAACATAATAATTCCTAACTTGATATTAGTTTTAATTTTCTGAATCGATCGCATCATCGACAACAACAGACTCAGCATCAATGACATCGATCGCTACAGTTGGTAAAACTGACAAATCAGATTCACTGATAACTGGCAACTTCTTGCGAGACAATTGCATCGCTTCTAAACAAGCATTAATATTAGAAACTGCCACATTATAAGCGTCAATATTTTGCTTAATGTCACCTTGTAAACGGCGATTATTATCAATCTTCGCTTGGGCTTCCTTCTCAAGAGTTTGAGCAAGATACGCACGAGCGCGATCGTACTGTTGCAAAATCTCATCGCCTTGCTTCTCCGCACCCGCCAGTAAATGCGTATTCAGCGTTTGATTAATCGTCTGGCGGAAAGTACGCATTATCGTATCTTTAACCTTGAACTCAAAATCCAATTTTAAAAGCTGGCGAATTGCAGGCTCAGACTCAATCATACTTTGATAATCATAGCCACGACAGGCTTGAAATAAAGTTTGTTGTAACTGGAAAAATCCCGCACTACCTTCTGCATAAAATGTTGGACGTTCACGCACATAGCGATCGCACTCTGTCTTAGCTTCATTCACCAATGCATCAGAAGCATTCAACATTACGGTATGTAAATAGCTCTCCGTACCACCATCGTTACCTAGCAAGCGATATAGCTCAAGATAATAATCAGTCTTCTTAATCTTCTCAATCAGATTTTGGAAGAAATTAGTAACAATCTCTTTCGAGCATTCCACCAAAATATCCTCTAGCTCATTTGCCAAGAAGTAGAATCCTTCCGTCAAAATCCCCATCACAGGAACGACAGAATTACGGCGATGACTAGCCTGAGCGCGTTGATGCACCATCGCCACCGAGAAGCCAGCAATAAGTTCATCCAAACGCATGACCATCTTGGCTTTAAGCTTCAAATAATCAGCTTCCAAAAGCTCGTTGTGATCGCTTGCCACCGCAACATTTACTTCTTTAGCAATATCTTCGTAGAGGCGATCGCCAATTTTCTTGAGATCACGACTGAGTTTTTGTAACTCCTGCGACTTGATCGCGTCAATATCGCGAGGTTGACTTTCCAGTTGCAGCCAAGCTTCCAAATAGGACTGACGCAACGCAATGCAAATCGGTTGGAGGTCATCGGCAAGATCGGCAAACAGTAAAGGACGCTTCTCTGTGGTCAGATAGCGTGTAATCGCCGTGCGAAACTCCTCAATACCACTATCCTTAATCAGTTGATCGATCAGCCCCGTTCCCAAACCACTCAGCAAGCGCACATACTTCTCATTCTTCACATTCGTTTCTAAAACGCTGTAAGGAATTGGGAACTTAGTAATATCCAGCTTGCCAGAGACTAGACAATAGCTATTGAATTCATTCACAAACTGCGGTGTTCCTTCCTGACCGCCCACTGATTTAACAGTTTCAGCAAATACAGAATCTAAACCAAAGCGATCGCCAGCACTCGTGTTTTTAATCTGACTGCCGTAGAAGCCAAGCAACCCGCTAGTTTTATAGATTTTCGAGCTATTGCGGAATTGGGTATTGATCGTATTTTGCAGGCGATCGCGCAACTGATCATTAGTCCAAGTCTCATCAATGCGATTGAATACATAGAAAACGCGATCGCGGATTCCTGCGTTAGCTTGCATCTTTTCACTCAGTTCTGTCTCTTCCGATGTCATCTCCCCAGTTGCCGCCGTTTTCAAGACAAACACCACCGCCGAAGTATCGGGATTCTGAATCTTGTCAAAGGTCAACGCCGCATCTTTTTTGACAGGTGCATCAATCCCAGGGGTATCGATAATTATATTGCCATCTTCTAAAAGTGGATGATGACAATAATATTCCACTCGTTTCAAAACCGCACTATTAGCTCCACGACGCGCATAGTCCGCCGCTTTTTTGAGATTGTCAAACCCAAACTGTTCCATCGAATAGGTGGCATTGGCAACCGAACTAATGCGATCGCGGTTATTCGTAAACCCTTCCAGCAATAGATTCAAGGCATCAGCATCTTTAGCTCGTTTGGATTTGCTCTTACCACCTTCTTGCTCAATTACACTAAGAGCCATAGTTTGCAATTGTTTGAGGGCTTCAGGTTGATTGATATTCATCGGTGCTATCTGTCCAATCAACTGAGCAAGTGCTTGCACCTGCTCGCGGACTTCCACTTCACTAAGGAAAGTCAACACAACCCGCTCTTCACCAGTTTTGGCAAAGGCAATTTTGCATTCTGTCCCCGTGGCATGTCCCTCGGCGCTGTAGAGTAATTCCCGTTCTAAAAGCGCGTTAATCAACATCGATTTACCAGCGCTAAAAGCCCCCGCAAATACAATCTCAAAAGTCGGCGCGATCGCCTTTCTTAAAGAAGACTGCACAACGCTACCATCCTGCTGCGATCGCAGAGTTGGCTCCTGTTGCAAAAGTTGTAAAATCGCTTCAACTTGGGTCTGTAAATCTTGACACTGGGGAAAAAGAGTAGTGAGAGTCATGCAATCAAATCCTAAAGTTAAGAAAATTTAATGCTTTTCCAGAAATATATCATTAATTAAAAAAATGTAGGGGTAATTCATGAATTACCCCTACATTTAAAAACCGCTATACAGAAGGTTGGCGTTTATGCCATTCCGTTGACTGCTCGTAACCATAGGCAACTTGCAACAAGACATCTTCTCGCAACACATTAGAAATGAGTTGTAAACCGATCGGCATTCCCTTTGAATCAAATCCACAGGGAATACTAATCCCTGGTAAACCAGCCAAATTCACAGGAATTGTCATCAAATCCGATAGATACATTCCCAATGGATCTTCAGTTTTACTACCAGATTTAAAAGCGGTTGTCGGTGCGGTAGGACAAACCAAAACATCTACTTGTTCAAAGGCTTTTTGGAAATCTTGGACAATTAGAGTTCTTACCTTTTGCGCCTTGAGATAGTAAGCATCGTAATAACCTGCGGACAGCACATAGGTTCCAATCATGATCCGCCGTTTTACTTCCGCTCCAAAGCCTTGCTCGCGAGTATTTTCATACATACTCAATAGATTCTCGGCACTCTCATCGCGCAATCCATACTTCACGCCATCATAACGCGCCAGATTCGCTGAAGCCTCAGATGGCGCAATAATGTAATAGGTCGGCAATCCATAACGGAAACGAGGACAGGAAATCTCGATCACTTCCGCACCCAATTCCTCAAAATGCGCGATCGCCTTTCTCACCGCAACTTCCACTTCACTATCTAAACCTTCGCCAAAGGTTTCGGTAATCACACCGACTTTTTTACCTTTGAGGGACTGAGTTAAATCTGGAGTTAATAAGGCTGCATAGTTAGGAATTTCGATATTAATGCTAGTGGAATCTTTTGGATCGTAACCTGCGATCGCCTGTAAAAAAATCGCGGCATCTTCAACGGTATTTGCAAAAGGTCCAATTTGATCCAATGATGAGGCAAAAGCAACTAAACCAAACCGTGACACTAATCCATAGGTGGGCTTTAGTCCCACCACCCCACAATATGAGGCGGGTTGACGAATTGATCCGCCTGTATCCGAGCCAGTGGCAATTACACATTCACCGCCCGAAACCGCCGCCGCCGATCCGCCCGATGATCCCCCAGGCACATAATCGGTATTCCAAGGATTTGTAGTTTGCGCGATCGCCGAGTTTTCGGTAGAGCTACCCATCGCAAATTCATCAAGGTTAGTTTTACCAACCATCACCGCTCCTGCTGATCGCAATTTCGCCGTAATCGTCGCTTCGTAGGGCGGCACAAAATTTCTGAGCATATTCGAGCCGCAAGTGGTGGGTACTCCCTTCACACACATATTGTCTTTGATGCCAATCGGTACACCTGCGAGCAGTGGTAAAGTTTCACCTGCGGCGATCGCTGCATCAATGGCTTGGGCTTGGGCGATCGCAATTTCGGGAGTAACGGTGACAAAACTATGTAATTTCGGCTCTAACCGATCAATACGATCTAAATACTCTTGAGCAATTTCGGTTGCTGATCGCTCTTTATTGATTAAGGTCTGACGAATTGTGGCGATCGACATCATAAAAGATCTAACTTTTTCTTGGGTTTAATGCTTAAGTATAAAACCAAAGAAGCTGATTAACCCACGTCGTAGGCGAATCAGCTTCTTTGTAACGATTTTTAGTTTAGGAAAGGGTAGGGGCAATTCATGAATTGCCCCTACCCTTTTAATTTACAAAAATTAGAACAAACCAAGAGTCAATGACTTGTCAATTGGCATGGTGGAGCCGATACCCAACCAGAGGGTAAACGCAGTACCAAACAAAAACACAGCCATTGCAACAGGGCGGCGGAAAGGATTTTGGAACTTGTTTACATTCTCAATGAAAGGAATCAAGATCAAACCAACGGGGATCAAGCTTTGTAGCAATACACCCAATAGCTTGTTAGGAACAATCCGCAAAATTTGGAAAGCTGGATAAAGGAACCACTCAGGCAAAATTTCCAAAGGAGTTGCAAAGGGGTTCGCAGGTTCGCCAACTAAGGTGGGATCGAGAACAGCCAAACCAGTAATCAAGGCGATCGTGCCAGTGATTACAACGGGGAACATGTACAACAAGTCATTCGGCCAAGCAGGTTCGCCGTAATAGTTGTGTCCCATGTTCTTTTCCAACTTTGCACGCAAAATTGGATCATTTAAATCGGGGAGCTTTTCAGTCTTTGCCATGTTATTTATCTAGATTATTACGATGTATTTTCTAAAATTATCTGATACGAAAATCTTAAACTGTAGTCCAAGATCAAAAACTTACAATGGACCCGAAATACCTTGCTTGCGGATCATCAAGAAGTGAGCCAGCATGAATACTGCGATCAACCAAGGTAATACAAAGGTGTGCAAGCTATAAAAACGGGTAAGGGTGGCTTGACCAACACTTTGACCGCCGCGCAGCAACTCTACCAAGGTTCCACCAACGACAGGAATGGCATCAGGTACACCCGATACAATCTTGACCGCCCAGTAGCCAACTTGATCCCAAGGTAAGGAATAACCAGTTACACCAAAGGTGACAGTGATCACCGCGAGAATTACGCCTGTGATCCATGTCAATTCGCGAGGTTTTTTGAAACCACCAGTTAGATAGACACGGAAAACATGCAAGATCATCATCAACACCATCATGCTTGCCGACCAACGGTGAACTGAGCGAATCAACCAACCAAAGTTAACGTCAGTCATGATGTAGCGAACCGATTCAAATGCTTCGGTGACTGATGGCTTGTAGTAAAAAGTCATCGCGAAACCTGTCGCGAACTGAATCAGGAAGCAGGTGAGGGTAATGCCGCCCAAACAGTAAAAAATATTAACGTGAGGAGGAACGTACTTACTAGTAACGTCCTCAGCGAGCGCCCCAACTTCGAGGCGATCATTAAACCAATCGTAAACTTTACTCATGTAATTGAAAAACCCAAGATTGCTGAATTAGTTAACAATTTTTTGATAGCTGTAATTTATTTTAATACTTATGACAGGTGTCGGTAAACCTAAAAACGTTTTTTTTATAAATGTAGGCGCAAAGTACCACTGTTTATTCTTTTACCGAACCAAAAGCAGTGATCCATTTGTGCTGAATGGCAGTTTCGAGAATACTCTGCACGATCGCTAACCATGCAATATTTTCCACAAATAGCATAGCGATCGCTAAAACAGCTTGAATTAACGATAAATGTATAAATGTGGGCAAATCACGATCGATTGTGGCAAAACTACGAATACAGGCAAAGGCGAGAATGGCTCCTGATTTGAGATGGGAGTTGCGATCGCCGCGCACTATGTAACGATAGGTGACAGCAAACAGAAACCCCGAAAAGCCAATCATCCCTAGCTTGACTAACAAAACTGGCGGCTTGTCAATCCCAAAACTGGTGACTAAGTACAATTGCGAGAAAATTTCAGGAAAAATTTGCAATGAAATTTTTGGCAAGCCTTGCTTTACAAAATGATCAAGCAGTGCGATCGCAAAAAAAGCAAAAACGCTAGCGATCGTACCGAGAAAGCCAGCTTTAAAAGACTCAATGCGATCGGCTAGGGATAGATGCTCTGATTCAGTGGAAATAAGTTGAGAAAACTGCACGCTTGTTAATCGTTAACTAGGAATTACGAATTAGGAATAAATTTAAGAGAAACCCCATTCATGCAATAACGTTCTCCCGTTGGCTGAGGACCATCATTAAAAACATGCCCCAAGTGACCACCACATCGACTGCAATGGACTTCCACCCGTTTCATAAATAAAGAAGTATCAGTTGTCGTAGCGATCGCCCCTTCAATTGGTGCAAAGAAACTCGGCCAACCAGTACGGCTATTAAACTTAGTGTCAGATGTAAACAATGGCAGATCACAACCAGCGCAGTTATAAGCACCTTTACCATATTCCTTGTCGAGAGGACTGGTAAAAGGTCGTTCAGTGCCATGTTTGCGTAAAACCTTAAACTGTTCTGGCGTAAGGATTTGTTTCCATTCTTCGTCGGTTTTCATGATTGGATATTTCTTAGTTGCTTTAGTTAAGTCTATATCTGAGTCTACGGCGATCGCTTGGTCTGTGGATGTGAAATTTGCAGATGACGAATCACTTGATGGCGGTCGCCAAAATTGATATATCCAAACACCACCAGCGATCGCGGCTCCAGTTAATAACAAATCTCTTTTTTTCATTTTAGTCTTATTTGCCCATATTGCGTTTGAGACGCTCAAGTTCTTCATCCATTTCCCATCGCCGAAAAGTTTCTTCTAGCTTGTCGTTAGGATCGCGAAATGGCGGTGTGTATAGATTATCCCAGTTCAATGGAGTTTTAGATGTGGCGGTTGCTTTTGCAGTTTTAGCAGCTTCAGCAATCTTGGCTTGAACTTCCTTGCGTCGTTCTTGGATTTGTACTTGTAGAGCTTGGCTATCGATCGCCCGTTTTTTGACTAACTCCATTTGCGCCCAAACTTGATTACCTTGACGTAGGAGCGCCGCCTCACGTTCTTTCGCAGGATTTGCCAAATCGGGACGATTAAAAGACTCAGCTTTAACCGTGCGATCGTGCCAAATGCGAATTTCTTCAGCAATTTCCAGAATGCGATCTTGGAGATTTTTCTCTTCTTGCTTAGAACTAACGATGAGCTTAACTATTTCTTCTTCCTGTTGGCGCAACTTATCTTCAAGGATCTGCAATTCGATCTGGGGATTATTGCGAATAAACTCCTCTAAACGCGTCTCTAAAAAGCGAGATATGTCCTCTAATAGTCCCATGTTTTTTCTCCGCTAAGTGAATTAATTATAACTAGCTAACTAGACAAGGGGTTTAAGCCTTGCCTGTAAATCATCAAATTTAGAATTTTTGACCAACAAATAATGTTTTTGTCTCTTTACCGCGCTTGAGAATAATTTCTTGCTGACTAACACGAGATAAAACCCATCCAGTATTACCGATCGCTTTGCCTAGTCCCACGGTTTGCACAGCGCCATTCATATCAAACATGGCTGAAGAGCGATCGCCAAGATCTAATGATCCAATCAATGTGTAGGATATTTCGGGTGGTGTATATGCTGGCGTTGGTGTGTTGGTTACAGTAACAGGGGATGGGCTTTTAGCCTTGGGATTGGAGGTGGGATTAGCAACAATAATCGAGTTATTGGCTGTGGCAGGTGGTAGGGCTAGGGGTGACGGTAAGTTGCCATTATTATTTAGACTGGGTGGCTGATATACAGGCACATACATTGGTTGCTGCATACCATTAGCCAAGGGATTTGTGCCAACGGGTAGAGGCATATTGCCTATTAGTGGTGCGGTCATCAAAGGAATATTGCTGCCTATATTGGGGTTCATGGCGATCGCGCGATTTTTATCGCTGATATCCGCCAACATCCGTCTGATTTCTTCGGCAAAGGGTTTATTGTCAGGGATTGTTTTTTGATTTACGGTCGCCACGCTCACCGATTGTCTACCGAGCCAGATGCCATGATTAATTGTCCACATAATCGCGGCGATCAATGCCGAGCTACAAGCGGCGACTAGCAAAAGGCGATCTAGGAGATTGGGCTTCTGAAGTTCTGGTGCGAACTCGGTGGGTGGTACAGGGGTTGGTGGCTCTGGATTGCGTGTGATGTAGGGTTCAATCCAAAGCAAATCTTGTTTAGAGATGGGAGGCAGCGAGATATCGGTAAGATTCAGTTTTGTAATATTAACTGTATCTTTGGATGTCGTATCTCTTTCGGACGAATCGACGTTAGCTATGGCAACGATGTCAGAACTTGATGAATTTATAGAGGCATAGGGGGCTGATGCTTGGTTTCTATTTTTGTGCTTAAGCGATCGCTGTTTAGCATGATCAAGATGGAGTGAAGTTTCGACTTCTCCAAATAAATCATCCATCAGGTTATCAACCTTATCTGAATAAGCATCAGCATCTGGGGCTGTTGGATAAAACTGATTTTTATTATTGGTTTCTTGCATCATGAACCGACCTATTCACCCTATATATCCACGGCTATGTATAAAGCCTGAATGTGCTGTTTTAATTACAATCTTAGTTAAATTGCCGAGTTTTAAGCTATGTCTTATCAAATAACACTGGTAAGTGATACCACAGATTGACTCTTAATATCACACATATTTTAAAAAAACAAAAAAAGCGGCGCTATGCGTCGCTTTTGGGGTTAAATCAAAGTAAGGGCAATTCATGAATTGCCCTTACTTCGGTCGGGATTAAATTCTGACTAGATCGGGATAGATCGTTAAAACCTCATCAGTGGTAAGGGTATATTCCTCGGACTGAGGTTCCCATAGCACTTCTACGGCTAAGAGGTTATCCGCAGGGACAGAACCGATCGCCGATAGGGCGGACTGAAGATCGGCGGTGGAGCGCAAAACTGGTAGCTTGCTGATGGATTCACCAGATACGGCTAAAAGTAATGTCACAACAATGTATTCGCTAGGATCTTCGGTGAGCAAACCGCCTTGGCTCGGTAAGGTGGCAGGAATTTTAGCTTGCGATAGCCGACCACCGACATTGCTTAATACTTCAGCATTGAGCTTGCTGCGCTCGGACATCACTAAACTATTAAACTTCTGTTCGGCAAGGGCGAATTTGGTATTTTCGTTAGCACTGCTGACATATACCCAATATTCGGGATGGCGCATTAAGGAGATCGCCGTTTCACGCGCAACACTCTCTAAGCCTTCGACCGATGATGTATCCGACTCTAGGGCAAGATGAGTAAGTTCCTGTTGTAGCGATCGCGCTGAGGCGAGCAGACCAACTTGGATTTTGGCGACGCTAACTTTGCTGTCCATACCCGTGATGCCTTCGCCATTGCGACCACGAAATGCTTGCAGGATTACACCAGCGACGATCGCGATGAGCAGAAATGTAAACAATCCCCCGCCCATACCGCCGCCAAAGAACATGGGCAAGAAGAAAAATCCACCGCCGCCACTATTCCCGTAACCACTATTCCCGCCGTAAAAAGAATTACTGCTACCACTGCCGCTATAGCCTGAATTTGAAGGAGCCGATGGTGCTGAACGACTTGGTGATGATCTAAAAGCACTGCCTCCAACGCGACCACCCGAACGCTTAGCTAGGGCTTCATGGGCGTTACCAAATACTGATATTGCCAGTAATGAAATAGCGGAGATGACGACCAGCGATCGCGTCCAGATTCTGACATTGGCTTTAACTTTTTTCATAAATTCGGAGTTAAAAAACTTCATAGGGACTACGGACTTAACTAATTAAATTGCTATAGATGATCTACCTTAATTTTAGCCCTAGTCAAGAGCGGCTAACCAATCCATCACGCGATCGCCCAACGATACACCGTCAAGGCGATCAATTTCGCGTACTCCCGTGGGACTGGTGACATTGACTTCCGTCAGATAGCCCCCAATCACATCTATTCCGACAAACATTAAACCATCACGCTTAAGAATTGGTGCAAGTTGTTTGCAGATCTCTAATTCGCGATCGGTAATATCGATCTTGACCGCACTGCCTCCCGCCGCCATATTGCCGCGAAATTCACCCGATTGGGGGACACGATTAACCGCACCGATGGGTTCGCCGTCAAGGAGAATAATCCGTTTGTCACCATCTTGGGCTTCGGGGAGATATTCCTGCACCATAACGGGAGTTTTGCCAATGTTGGTACTGATTTCAATCATCGAGTTGAGATTGCGATCGCCTACTTCCAAAAATAAAATTCCTTCACCACCTTTGCCTCCCAATGGCTTCATCACCGATTTGCCCTCAGTCGCCACAAATTCCCGAATTGTGTTTTTATCTGCGGTCACAATAGTTTTGGGAATTGCGCCTGTAAATTGGAGCGCATACATTTTCTCATTGGCGGCGCGTATGCCTTGAGGAGAATTGAGAACTTTGGTTTTCTGGATATCGACATAATCGAGAATATAGGTGGCGTAGAGATATTCTGTGGTAACAGGTGGATCGGGACGCATCCACACAAACTGCATATTCTCTAAAGGTTGAAACTCTCCTTCCGTTACTTCATACCAAGGATTAGGAACCTGCCATTTGCCATCGACTAAAGGAACTGGATGAATTTTAGTAGATTGCAGAAAAGCCCATGCTTTACCATCCTTGACACTGAGGGTATTCATGTTGGTAATAAATACTTCGTAGCCTCTGCGACAAGCCGCTTCCATTAGCGCCACGCTAGTATCATGGGCAGGATCGAGTTTAGCGATCGGATCGATAATAAATGCGAGCTTCATTGTTTATGATTATTTAATTTGTGACTATTTTATGACTTACGCCAAAAGACTTGAAACACTGATTTTAGCGTAGGGGCAATTCATGAATTGTCCCTACATTTGGTTCTTTTGCGTAAGTCCTATATCTTAACCAATTAAACAAAATCTAATTGCACAAAATCTGCCAGAATCAGATTCTAGGTCTCCAGAAGGAACTTTTTGTCCTGTAGTTTGAGCGCTTATATGTAAGATTAGGGATGTAACATTAGAGAAAATACACCATTCGGGTAACTTATGCACAACAAACGTAAGCCAAATCCTTCTCTAATTAAGCTAGAACAAAAGGAAGGTGTGCTTCAGGTGGTTGGTGGTAATGCTTGGTATTCCTATCTCCGCGATCCTTATCACCTGATGTTGACGATTCCTTGGATCGGATTTGCTGCCATTGTGGCGATCGTTAATATCCTCCTCAATGCCATTTTTGCTGGTCTCTACTTACTCGAAGCCAATGCGATCGGTGGAATGGAGCATATAGGATTTTTAGAATCTTTTTTCTTTAGCGTTCAGACCCTTGCTTCTATTGGCTATGGTGTGATGCATCCAGATACACTCTACGCAAATCTGTTGGTTACCCTTGAATCGATCGCCAGTTTAATGTTTTTTGCTGTAATAACGGGAATTGCCTTTACCAGATTTGCGAAATCTTCATCGCGGGTGATGTTTAGCCGTGTGGCTACGATTAATAATTATAATGGAATTCCTACACTCATGTTTCGTACTGCTAATGAGCGACGGAATAATATTCTGGAAGCCAAGTTAACCGTTTATCTGATGATTGACGAAATCAGTGCCGAAGGACAAATGATGCGGCGGCTACATGAATTGAAGTTAGTGCGCGATCAATCTCCTGTCTTTTTATTGTCATGGACGGTGATGCATCCCATCAATGAAAATAGTCCCTTGTATGGTTTAACTACTGAAAGTATAGAGCGATTACATGGTCAAATTCTTGTATCCCTTACAGGTGTCGATGAAACGATTGAAGGAACAATCCATGCGCGACATATTTATCCAGCCCGCTATCTGATGTTCGATCGCCGTTTTGTTGATGTGATTTATATGGGAAATGATGGGCATCGCTATCTTGATTATCGACATTTTCATGAAACTGTTGCCGATTAATTTTTATCGGGCAAGCTGAAAGTCGGATATCGATCGCTGATCAGTCCATTGGCGATGGCGATCGCATTGCTGCACAATCAATAATCCCCAGAGATTATCGATATAAATGATTGGCTGATCACGAGGTAAATAAAAGTGTGTCAATCAATCAGGCTTAACTGTATAACTATCTAAAATTTCACGACCGCGCCGAGTAATCGTTTCTGAGCCTTCTAGCATCAACAAGTACTGTCCACGATCTAAACAGCTACGACAGGAGATCGACAGACTACTTTTAAAAAACCATCCATATAAAGTGCCGATCCCTGCTCCAATCACAATACCAATAAGACCCGATGTTGAGGCGATCGCAAATAAAGTTTGATACCAATCTAGATTAGGCAATTGCAATCTGAAAATTAAATGCAAAATAATCCCCACTAAAGTAGCGATCGCGCCTAACCACAGCATTCCGCGTTTGGCATAGCGCCATGTCATCCGAGTAGGGTTAAACAAGCCCACACTATCAGGGCTGTTATAACCTTTGCCAACTAGTGCGAGATTCTCTGGTGAGATACCATGACATTGAAGCAACCGATATGCTTCAAAAGCTGACGACTCGTCAGGTAAAACCGCAATCATCAGCCGAGAATGTTTTGAGCGTGTATAAGTCACAAGTTCGCGCCTGCTATCAACAGAAAGCTTAAATCAGAATCTAGGATATACCTATCCTAGATTCTACAAAATTTCAGCCCATTAATAGTGATTTATTTTGCTCTTAAGGCTTTTCGATAATCCGAATATTTACATACTGATCATTCTTTAGCTTTTCTTTTACTCTTTTTTCGATTTCAGCCTCAGCCATCAGTCCACGTTGGGTGAGCGAAATCGAATTTTGATACTTTCATTACATTTTATTTTGAAGTTAAGCATTTTGTATGCTATGTTGATACTTGGTGCGTGAGTACCACATTAATTTGATTGATCGCAGGTAGCATGTCATCAATAGCTCCAATCTAAGCTAGTAAGTAGCGGACAAGTTTTTTAAACAAGTTTATTTGTATCAGCTGCTCTAGTCACCTGCTGAAAATTTTATCGCCTAGAGGTTTTCTATTATCATGTCTATCCGCCTTTATGTTGGCAACTTGCCAGCAGAATTAGATCGCCAAGCTCTAGAAAAAATTTTCAATGAATCAGGTGATTCAGTATCCTTGAAAGTTATAACCGATCGCAAGACAGGTAAATGTCGTGGTTTTGGTTTTGTAACCGTGGGTTCTGATGAAGTTGCTGATACAGTCATTGAGAAATTTAATGGTTACGATTTCAACGGTGCAGTCTTGAAGCTTGAAAAAGCTCTGCCACGCACTAAGGGCAAAGCTGAGGATGGCTCAGACTTGGAAGATGGCGCTGAAGAGTCAGGTAGCTCCGATGTTGAGTCTCCTGCCATTAGCGCGATCGCAGCACCTGTCAAAGCCGCAGCCAAGAAGAAAAAACGTAGTAGCAACAATAAGAAAACTACGGGATCTTCCTCATCCACTAGCACTTCCACAGAAGCGCATCAACCCGATCCCCGTTGGGCTTCAGACCTTGAGCGTTTGAGACAACAGCTTCTAGAAGCGCAGGGTGCTGTCAAGTAAACTGGTTATGTTTTCTCTAAAAAAGCAGTGGCAATTCATGGATTGCCACTGCTTTTTTATTGAAATATAGCGCTTTACGTTGTAGGATTTTTTGTCCGTTTTGGATTATAAGGGCGCTCGTCGGTTAATGGTGGACGAATCCAAAACCGCAATGAATAGCTAATTAGCTCCTTAACCTCTGACCAAACTTGCTCAGAATTATTAAGAGCTTGAAATGACATACCTAAGTAGTTTAGTCGAAAATATTTAATTAGCGGTTGCCATACCATTTCCGAAGAGTCGGGATTAATTTTCTCCCATATTAGGCATTCCGTACATTCATCTTGAACTGGATAAGGCACTACATTAAGTTCCTGAAGATCAAAAGTAAGAAACTCTCGACTAGTTTTGATCGCAGGCGTGATCAATAAAATCCGTAGATCCTGATAGTTTATAGCCTCATCTATGATTTTCTGAGATTGAAGTTTTTTAAACAACTCAACTACTTCATCTACTGCGCGTTTAACAGTTTTTGCATTGGGTTCTAAAACGATCGAAGGCTTGATATTCAATCCCATTCCACTAACAAAGCTAGTTAAATAAGCACACATTTCATCAGCTTGGGTTAAGTCTAATGGCTTAAGTTCACCTTCTAAAGTTGAGCGATTTTTGAATAAAGTTTCCAATCTGGGATCAAAAAGCAAACCTTTTTCTCCAGCAATTTCCTGTTTAACTATATTTAAAGGTCGCACATTTTCTTTCTCAACTTCAATTTTACAAGGATATCCTTGTTCGTATATTAATTCGCCTCCACTTAACAATATGATCGGTAATTTTTGGTTTTGATTACGTTTGATTTGAATAAATTTGATTACTTCAATTAGTCTTAGTTTGGCTGAATTTTCATTTTCTACTAATGGGACAACGATTACATCAAATACTTCATTTTGGAGATCGCGCAGTTGTAATGGCGAAATTTCTTTCACTGGTCTTCTATAGGCTTGAACGATAGCATATTTAGCCTGTTGTGAAAAGTAGCAAATAAGAACTTGCGACAAAAAATTATTGCTTAAAACACAGAAAATTATGAAGGTAAAGAATATAACTTTCAATGAAAATTTTATCTTGTTTTCTATTTCTTTGTTTTCATATTTCTCGCCAACAAATTTTGCATCGCCACTTTTAATTTTAATTTCTGTAACTCGCCACAACATCCAAGCGATCAATATTACAAAAAGACCAATTAAAGTAAAAGGAAATCCTAAAACAACAGCAATTTCCCTGACAACAGGCGAATCGACAAATCTAAATTGGGCAAATAAAATTACTACAATTGCTGTAAATAGCAATAACCCAAGCCATTTAATCAATTCTTGGGGTAAATTCTTAAACAGAAATATCAGCAGGGGTAGGGCGATAATCCAAATTAGAATATTGGTGAGGAGATCAAACATTCCTTTGGTGTGGCAGCTAGCGTGCAGTAAGCAAATATGCTAGTCAATCAGGTTGCATCTGTAAAGACTTTAGTTTATTTTTTATCTAAATACGCATATATCTCTCTAGGCTAGAATAAGTCTATTTGTACCAGCTAATTTAGCAAAGTGTTGTATATGCCCGCTAAGCAAGATCTCCGTTTACCCAGTTGGTTGCGTCCACAGATTGGCAAAGCCAGTGAAATCTCTGAAGTTCAGCAAATCATTAAGCAGAGGGGGATTCATACTATTTGCGAGGAGGGGCGTTGTCCTAATCGAGCTGAGTGTTATGCTCAAAAAACGGCGACTTTTTTGTTGATGGGACCGACTTGTACTAGAGCTTGCGGTTTTTGTCAGGTGGACAAAGGTCATAAACCGATGGCTCTTGATCCTGATGAACCTAGAAAAGTAGCCGAAGCCGTAAACTTATTGGGATTAGACTATGTGGTGCTGACTTCAGTGGCACGGGATGACTTGGCAGATCAGGGGGCTAGTTGTTTTGTGGAGACGATGCAAGCCATTAGAAATTCCCGTCCCCATGTCAAGATCGAAGTATTAACTCCCGACTTTCGGGGCGATCGCCTTTGCATTGAGACAGTGGCTTTGGCTGCGCCTGTTTGCTATAACCACAATATTGAGACGGTGCGGCGCTTGCAGGGTAAGGTACGGCGGGGAGCCAAGTATGAGCGATCGCTTAACGTTTTAGAAATAGTCAAGGAAATTAATCCGAATATTATTACCAAGTCTGGGTTAATGGTGGGGCATGGGGAAACTGTAGCGGAGTTAACCGAGGCAATGCAAGATTTATATGAGATTGGTTGTAGTTCCCTAACAATTGGGCAGTATTTGCGTCCGTCCCTTGAGCATTTACCTGTGCAGAAATATTGGCTCCCTGAAGAGTTTGATGAGTTAGGGGCGATCGCCAAAAATATTGGGTTTACCCATGTGCGATCGGGGGCTTTGGTGCGGAGTTCTTATCATGCCAGCGATATGATTGAAATTCAGCAATAAGGATTGGCGATTGTACTGAGTCAAGTAGGGTGAGCTAGCGTAACGCACTCAAACATTTAACATTAAAAAACTACATTAACGCATCCTACGCGATCGGCTTTCCAAAATAAAAATGATATAATTAGCTAAAATTATTGCTGTTTTTCACTATGAAAGGCGTTAAATATATCATAGATGACCAAGGAGAGAAGACTGCCGTTATCATTAATTTGGAGCAATGGGGTAAGGAATGGGAGGCATTTTATAATCTTCTATTGAAGCAATCATTCCCTTCTGAAAGTTGGTTGCATCAAGCTTCTTTGTCGGAAAAACTGGATAAAGCTCTACTATGGAATCATAATCATCCTTCTCAATTATCGAATCTAGACTCATTGGAAGCTCAACTATTGAAAAAATGAGTAGAATATCGCCGAGGCACAGAAGTTACAGAAAAGCCCCAAAATATTTGGAACAAATAACCATCCCCGTAGCCTTTGTTGGCGTGGATTAACACACAAATATTTGTTATTGGAAAAGGTTGTAAAAGGTTCGTTTAATTTATATTAAAAAGGTGCGTTACATTTAATGTAATTGCTCAACTCAGAACAAATAAGGATTTGAGGGGATTCAAGGCAGCAAGAATCGACTCAAAAGAGGATAAACCCTGTCTTCTTCCAGTATTGACAATAGAGCGAATCATCGCAAATAAATCTCGTCCCCAATTGGAGCGAAACCCATTCGTGATTTTTCTAAATATGACACTCCAGCGTAAGGCTTGTTCACTTGCATTATTGGTCGGAGGTATTGTCGGGTCATCCAAAAACAGAAATAGGTTTTCTCGTAAGTCCCGATAACGCTTTTGTAATCTCACGCCATCTTCTTGGATTGGTGACAAATTTAAAATTGTCTCAAGATCTCGATACAACCGACATCGGTATTGATAACGGGTGGTTTCGGCTAAATCAGACCATCGCCTTCGCAAGACAAAGGCTCGCAGTAATAGCTTTTTCATGCAACCAGAGAAAATTTCATCCCCTGCTTCGACACCATACTGACAATCTCTGAGTTGGTGCGCTAAACATACTTGCCATTCTCTGGCTGGATGGGTTTTCTGGGAGCTATATAGGTCTGAT
>JBILGV010000165.1:0-5202 GCA_044350865.1 Pseudanabaena sp.
TATCCTATGTTAGAAACCCAGATGTTGGTGGTTTTTACAAGTTTTATGGTCGGGTTATGCGGAATGATGGAATTGCATCTTTGTCTCCTGTCATTGGTACATGGGTTATGACCTTTGAATAAACAGAATGTTCTGGAAATCAACAGAAGATAAATCTTTAGCTCAAGAATGGAAGTGGCTACAAACTGTAGCCATTTTTATGCCGATTAGTAATGTGTTTATGCCATTTTTTGGTGGCTTATTAGGCTTTTGGATATTGTTTCGCTATGGTTGGAAAGCGATCGCTACACCTGTTAGTCGCGCCTATTTTGGGCTATCACTATGGATGATCTTCACGACAGTAATCGCTTTTAATCCTGCGATCGCGGCAGGTGGATTGGCTAATTTTCTGCCATATTTTCTCTTAGCCGCTAGTACCAGCTACATCGTCCGTACTCCCGCCCAATTTATCCATTTTTTGTGGCTATTAGTGCTTAATTCCATTCTTGTGAGTAGTTTTGGAATTTTGCAAGCGATGATCGATCGCCCTGACTGGATATTTCCCAAAGTGATTTTTAATAGTTATCCAATTCCGATGGGTTTTAGCTATGATCGCCGTATTCAGTCTTTTTTTGGACATTTTAACGAAACTGCCATTTATCTGTTAACTCTAATTCCGATCACTTTTCATTTCGGGATTGGTAAAGTTAAAGCTATTTCTAAATCACAAAGATGGATTGCAATTATCGCGATCGCCTTGGGAACTGCTGTACTGATTCTTACGGGTTCGCGTAATGCATGGGGACTAGCGATGTTGGGAGGCGTATTTATGGCGCTCTATTACCGTCAGTGGAAGTTAGTCGGCGGATTTGGCTTAATTCTCTTGGTGATTGCGTGGGCGGTATTTGGTCAGAAATTTGGTTTGGGGGGTGAAGCATTGCGATCGCTATTACCCGAAGGATTTGTGAATCGTTTAGCCAGTACCGTCGATCCCAAATTAGGAGATTATGCTTCCACGGCTGACCGTCTTAATGTTTGGCAATTTGCATTGTCTTTGATCGCGCAACATCCTCTCCAAGGTTGGGGATTACGCAACTTTAGTGCGATCGCTCAATCCGTAGGCTACGATTTGCGCGGACTACCCCATGAGCATAATTTATTCTTAGCGATCGCTGTTGGTTCTGGAATTCCTGCCCTGATTGGATTTTTCAGCATCATTATTTGGACAATTTGGCATTCCCTTAAATCCGCGATCGCCAAAGAAACAGAAGGATTAATGATTGTAACGGCGATCGGGATAGGTTTATTCTTTCTTTCAGGTTGGCTAGATCTGGTAATTTATGAACCGCGCATCAGTATGTTGCTTTGGTATCTGCTTGGCAGCCTCTATGGATTGGTCAGCCAACCGCACCATAAATCGCCGATTTCTCCTGACTAGTCCAAGCCCAAAGTTGATCGCCATAGGAAAAATGCCACCATTCATTGGGATGTCGCTGAAAGCCGCTATGGGTCATGACTTCATTTAATAACTGGCGATCGCGATTAAAATTTACTGCTTGTTCATTGCGAAAAGTTGCAAAATAATTGGGGATAGAGCGATCGCCAATTTCATCAATTGGCGAACCCATATTCACTTCCAGAAGTTCCGCATTATATAGGGTTACATCGATCGCCGCACCCGTACTATGGGGCGGTGGTGTTTTCGGATCATGGCTAGGAACCGCCCAAAATTTGATTACTTCTTCCATCAGTAAATTTTTTTCTACTTCAGAAAGAGCATTAACTTCTAATTCCCGACTTTCTGCTAACTGAATGAAACTATAATCCACCATAAATTGCTGGACGGGAATGGGCCGATAGGCATCAAAAACCGCAATTTGCCAATGGGGGCGCAGGGTTTGCAGATAGGCTTGTGATTTTTTCAATTTTGCTAAAATGCCCGCACGCAAAAAAAAAGGAGATCGATCGCCATAGGGTGCGCCCAAAGATATATAGGGATGCGGAATGATTTTCAGGATATAATCAGGAATGGCAACTAGTGGCTCCAAACAATCAACAATGGGAATATTTTGATATGGCTTTGACATAGAATTATAAAGATTCTTGAAGTTGCGATCGCAGATCCCGATAATTGGCATCATTGGGATCGGTAATACTCTCAATGGTCAAACCTAGCGATCGCTGATTGGGAACTAATACCGTTGCCACCGATTGCCACAAGACCCAGCGACTTCCCATCGGTAGATAGGCAATACTATCGTTGCGATGGGTTAGCCAGACCACAGGCAGATCAGGCAGATCTTTGAGAAGTTCATTGTCGCCTATAGATTTATCGGCAATATTTACCGCCGCTAAGGTTTCGAGGACAGCGCGATCGCTTTGGACAATTCCTGTTTCCGCAGTCCAGAGCCTGACACTCAATTTCGATTTTTGAGCATAGAAATAGAGCGAAGCCGCTGCGACAACTGCCTCCTCAAAGGATACTTCCGTCCAGCCTATCGATGTATCCAGAGCGATCGCTACTTCCTGACCACCAATAGTAACTTCCAATTCTCTTACTCGCAACTCACCAAATTTAGCACTTGTCCGCCAATGGATTAAGCGCGTAGGATCACCCCATCGGTACGGGCGCAAGGTTTTGGTTAATCCTTCTGTCGCATTATTGTAATTATGTTCATCGCTATATTGACGCGGACTTGTATCACGCCCTAATTGGTCAACTAATGGACAACGCTCTAGGGGGAGTACAGTGGGATAAATGATCGCTTTCTGTCCTGATGGACAAGCCCTCCGACTCCGAAACAGCCCTAATGGACTTGCGGTTGCAATTTCTGTCGAACGGAATACAAATACCCCGCGTTTAGTCGTCTTTACTTCATAGTTCCAGCGATGTTGTTGAAGTGGGGCGATCGCTTCGATTACTACTTCCTGTTCTAAAATATTTGACAGATTCTCTGGCAAAATATCGCGAATTTCCAGTAACCGCTTTTCCGTCCGTCCTGTATTTTGAATTGTCAAATCTACCCATAGATCATCGCCAACGCTGACGGGATCGATCTGCGATCGCGTTACCACCATCTCCGCCAGCAAGCGTTTGGGCATCACCGCCCCCACAATCAATAGCGCAAAACTCACCCCACTAATCAAATACAACCAACCCGCAAGGGTATTAGTTGCCGCCAAAAAGAAAAATATCGTCAGGGACGTATATACCCCACCAATAAACTCTGGCGTAGCAAACCGCCATTCTAGCCATTTAAAAAAACGTTTTCGTTTAGAAATACGCTTAATTTTAGTTTTTTGGGGTTTAGCAATATCTTGGAGGCGATTGCTGGGAGTTTTTGACATATCAGTTTTTGACATATTTTAGCGCAGGAGACAGATCTCTTGTATTTGATCATCAGCTAATCCAGTTTGAAAAGATGAAAACAAATCAAATCTGTTCTCTCTAAACCAAGTCAACATTTGTTCGAGTTTTGAATATAAAGTTGTCATAGGGTTATGATATATCTCTTTTAACGATAATTGATTTGACCAATTTGCCCGTTTCTATCTATCCAAAAAGATTTGACTGTCAAATATGGCACAGTCACAACCAATGAGCAAGTAGTAATGAGTCATTATTGAAGTAGTGTCAAGTGGAAGACTAACGTTAGCCTTTACAGCCATAACAACCAACAAGTGATCGCCTGATTATTCCTACAAAAAACTATCGTCAATATCAATCTTCAAACTTAAGCGATCGCCTTTACAAGTATGCCAACCAACAAGCGATCACCTCAATCATCACTAAATTATCACTAAAAAGCAATCCCGACTTAATTTAACGATTGACAAAATAGTCTAAACTAAAACTCAGATAACAGGAGTTAATATGTCTCCCACTTCGGCAATTTCATCATTAAAGCCAAAGCTAATTTTAGAAGATGCTCGGCCCGATCATACCCAATTGCCAGAATCCGACGGAAGCTTTGAGAAGAACTTTCAAGAACATCCCCAAAGTATCATTCTTACCAGTTCGATTGAGCCAGTCTTACAACAATTACATCCCGATGGACAATATTGCATTGGTCAAGATAGCGGTATTTACTGGACATTAACCCAACCACCTGAAAAAGGAGCCGAAGCCCCAGATTGGTTTTATGTAGCCAATGTACCGCCGTTACTCAATGGTGAATATCGTCGTTCCTATGTGTTATGGAAAGAGAAGATAGTACCTTTAATAGCCATAGAATTTGTATCTGGTAATGGAGATGAGGAGAGAGACAATACACCACCACCGAAGGCGGGGAAATTTTGGGTGTACGAGCAAGCGATCAAGATTCCTTTTTATGCAATTTATGAGGTAAGAAAGGCCTCTGTGGAGGTATATCAACTCATCGATGGTCGGTATGCAAGGATATTACCAAATCAACGCGGACATTATGCGATCGCGCCTATGGGAGTGGAGTTAGGGCTTCTGGAAAAAGGCTCGATTCCTTGGTTGCGTTGGTGGGATGCTGATGGTAATTTGCTGTTGACGGCTGAGGAGAGGGTGGTTGCAGTTGAGGTGATCGCTTTGCAAGAGCGTATCGCTAAAGAAAATGCGGAGGCGATCGCTGAGCAGGAACGTTTAATCGCTCTCCAAGAACGTAATGAAAAACTTCAAGAACGGCTTGCTAAACAAAAAGCTGAGCAAAAAGCCCAACGTCTTGCCGAAATGCTCAAAGCGATGGGGATTGATACTAATGAAATTTAAGTGGATCGCTGTGACTAATAACTCACGGTTGGCGCTAATGCTAAATAAAACCTTGAGGCGATCGCTTTGTTTTAGATGACTTTGGTGGCTGAGATTTTTTTACTGAAAGTTTTTGTAGCTTTTGCACTTGCTTTAGAGTTAGTCCAGTAAATTGGGCGATTAATTCTATAGACATGTTGGATCGCAACATGTTTAATGCGATTTTGTTAGATGCATTAGCCTCGCCTTTGGCTTCACCTTTAGCTATACCTCTAGCCTCACCTTCGGTTAAACCTTCCAGTAGAATTTCTTGATAAATCACTGATTCTTTCATGATTTCGCTCCTTAAAAGTCTTTGAATGATTTCTTTATTTAGGGCTACTCCCTTCCCAGTATAGAATTAGACATTGGGAAGGGGCGCTAATGAATAGATATGCTCAAGAGTATTTGAGATTTGAGATGGATTCATCAAAATATTGACACCTTTCAACTTGTCTGTAATTTTT
>JBILGV010000193.1:0-2606 GCA_044350865.1 Pseudanabaena sp.
AGCCCCAATCCGATTGTCTATGGCTGGAAATGCCCAATGCTGAAGCGGGTCAGCAGGGTATTTGTGACATTATTACGGAGTTGTTACCGAGTCTGGGCTTTGACCCTCAGCAAGATATGCAGGTTCTCTGTCCCATGACTAGAGGTGATGTCGGTACGCGCAATCTCAATATTGTCTTGCAACAACTTCTCAATCCTCCTGATTCGACAAAGCCCGAAATTAAGTATGGGAATACAATCTTCCGCTTAGGCGATCGCATTATGCAGCAGGTGAATGACTATAACCGTGAAGTGTTCAATGGGGATATTGGCACGATTACGGGTGTCGATTTGGAGGAGCGAGAAGTCACGGTTGTATTTGGCGATCGGCAAGTGGTCTATGATTATGCCGATCTTAATGAGATTGCTCTTGCGAGAGCGACGACAATCCATAAGGCACAGGGCAGCGAATATCCTGTGGTAATCATGCCTCTGTTCATGCAACATTTTCTGATGCTTTCTCGCAATCTTTTCTACACTGGTTTAACTCGTGCGCGAAAGCTTGCCATCATCGTCGGGGAGTCGAAGGCGATCGGGCTGGCGGTTAGACAAGTCAGCGATCGGCAGAGATATACTTGTCTGGCAGAACGTTTAGCAAAGTTTTGTGAGAATGTAGTATCTTAAAAGAGAGAGAACAGTAGTTAGCTAACAACTTCGAGAATGAAGCTAATCTTTTATGATCGTGACTGAAGGACATCAACAACTTTTTACTCTACTTGCGCCTCTGCAAGAATATTTTCAGCAGGAATATCAATCTCGCCTCGATCTCCTTATTTTGTTTGGCTCTCAAGCTAGAGGAGAAGCATTACCGACATCAGATATCGATATCTTGATTGTGCTGCAAGATCCTGTTAATTCCAGCACGGAGCTACGCCGCACTAGTCATTTCATCGCCCAATTTTGTCTAGAGCATAATTTATTGGTTTCACGTCTCTTCCTACCGCGATCGCGCTTTGAAACCGAAAATTCTCCTCTATTACGCAACATTCGCCAAGATGGAATTGTGCTATGACTTTTCAGCGATCACCCTGTGATTCTGCAATATATCAACTTAAATATTCACGTAAAAAAACTTAATGCAAGAGTTGACAATTCATATAAACTCCTTATAGTAAGGTAAAAGGTAAAATTGACTTGATTTTGTCGAATAATCTAGTTATGTACCAAACGACTGATCGGCTAATGTTGAATGGCTTTTGAAATGTCGATTTCAAGCCGATCAATAAAGCCGCAAATACATCGACGATCACGCTTTGAATGTCCAGTGTCTGCCCAACCTCATGAATAGCTAATACTTATGATAAGGTATAAACAATTTCTATTGATGATTGCAACCTCTTTAACTGTTGGAACGGTTATGACAGGCAAAGCGATCGCTGAACCTATAGGCTGCTTAAATTTTAGTGGATTGCGTAATAGTAATGGATGGTATCAATTCATGTTATTAGATCGAAATGATACTTCGCCAAAGCGAGATGCTCGTATTAACATTCGAGAGCAGCCAACTACAAGCTCATCAGTTGTTGATGTTGCATCTTCAAGAAATACTGTAGCTGTGAGTGAGCAAGTTGTAGGCGAAGATGGTTATTGCTGGGCGCGTGTGAAGATTACTATTTATAATGGTAATCCCAGACAGGTTTTAGGTTGGGTGCGTGGTGATTTTGTATCAAATTGGAGGGATTAAAAACTCTTTAAAGATAGACAATGATTTTCGTTTTGTAATTAAAGAATATCACGTATGAAATATTCCATCCCAGCCACATTATTATTGTTGACTCTTTCACTCTTGGCTATAGGAGATAAGTTTTCTCCTGTTCATGCTCAAAGTCAATGCGGAACAATCCAGAATATTGCACCATCTTCTGAAAGTCGTGAAATTAAACTCGGTAATACTGGAATAGCTTTTAACATCCCAGCTAACTACCGCGTTGCTAGTAGAAAAGTTCAGCGTGGACTATCCATTGATATTTATAGTCCATCAGAATATGAATTTCTAGAATGTATCAAACGCAATAACATCCGTACAGAAATTGATTCAACTGCTACTGTACAAATTATTCCTACAGGTGAGAGATACCAAACACCTGAGGAATTTGCTGCGTCTGGTTGGGTTTACAATCTAGATCGCGTAGTTAGCAGAACAACTATTGCGGGTCAGCCAGCAATAGTTTATGGGACTCGTAGGCGCGGTTTTACTACAGTTTTGGTTTTATCGCCCGATAAAAAATACGCCGTTACCTTTACACAGGTAAATGATAACAATGAGCCAATTGCCAAGCGTACCTTTAATCAAGTATTAGCTAGCTTCAAATTTAATACTGAATCTGCTTCTAATTCTGTATCGTCTTCACAGCAGCCTCAAGCCTCATCTACCCAAGTTGCGCCAACTTTGCGTCCAATAATTTCTCAGATTCGCTCCCAATTGCCAAGAGGTTTGGTGATGAGATTACCTAGTGAAATTGAGGGTGTCGCTTATAATGGCAGAAAATTTGCTATTTACGGAATTGTTCGGGAACCTTATGACGATCAATTCAGGATTCAGTTAGCAGAAACTCCAGATTGTGATGT